>CAXNGD010000251.1:0-4836 GCA_964201575.1 Acetobacterales bacterium
CCGTCCTGCAAACGAAGCTCAATCGTCGTCCGATCAACAATCGTCAGCGCGCGTCGGTGAGAACCCATCGGGACACCCTATCCTATAGGGCCTCCCGGCGGCGTTCGCTCCCAAACTTGAATCCGCCTTCTTTTTTTCAAAAAAGAACACGCTTGCTACCTTCCGCCCCCGATCGGCACCAGCGCCCCGGTGACGTATGAGCTCTGGTCCGACAGCAGCCAGAGGATGACGTCCGCGACCTCTTCGGCGCTGCCGGCGCGGGCCATCGGGATCATCGGCTTGAAGCGTTCGGCGCGGTCCGGCATGCCGGCCTTGGCGTGGATCTCGGTGTCGATCAGGCCGGGGTTGACCGCATTGACGCGGATGCCGCGCGGGGCGAGTTCGCGCGAGGCGCCGATGGTCAGCGTGTCCACCGCGCCTTTCGAGGCGGCGTAATGGACCCATTCCACCGCGCCGCCGAGTTCGGAGGCGCGCGAGGATACGTTCACCACCGCGCCACCGGCGCCGCCGAGATCAGTTGCCATGCGCAGGATCGCTTCGCGCAGGGCCAGGAAGCAGCCGCGCACGTTGATGGCCAGGACTTCGTCCAGTGCGGCGGGGTCGAGATGCTCGATGCGGCACATCGGCCCGGTGATGCCGGCGTTGTTCACCAGCGCGGTCACGCGGCCGAATTCGCGGTCCACGGCAGCGAAGAAGGCGGCGGTATCGGGGGCGCTGGCGCTGTCGGCGCGCATGGCGAAGGCGCGGCCGCCGGCGGCGCGGATGTCGGCCACGACCTGTTCGGCGGGTGCTTCGCTGCTGCGGTACGACAGCGCGACCGCATAGCCGCGCGCAGCGGCCATGCGGGCCACCGCGGCACCGATGCCGGTACTGCCGCCGGTCACTACGAGAACCCGATCGGTCATATCGCTTCTCCTACGCCACGAAGGCCAGCGTCACGCCCAGGGTCTGGTCCGGGCCCACCAGGACGCGATCCGGTGTCCGCGCCAGGGTAATGCCGCCGGCGCGCAGGGTGGCCTCGGCCATGTCCAGGCTGCGGGTGCGCAGCACCAGGGCGGCCATCCATTCGCGCCGTCCCTGTGCGGCCGCGGCGGCGGTGCCGAAGCGGGCGGCGAGTTCGGCGGGGTTGATGATGTCAAAGCGCGACAGGGCGACGGCCAAGCGGGAGCCGCCGGGGACCTGGCTGACCGCCGCGGCGCCGAACATCTGGCGGAACAGGCCGGCCAGGCGGGACGGGTCCTCGGCGGCGATGACAGACTCCAGAACGCCGACCACGCCATTGGCATGGCTGCGCCATTCGTCGCGCCAGACGAGGTCGCGGGTGAAGTGGTGGCAGAAATACAGCCGTCCGGCCGGGGTGGCCTCGTTCGGCAGGCGCACGGTGCGGAACACCGCGTCGCGGGCGGTGTCGGCGAGTTGCACCGGGCGGGTGAATTCGTTCGGGGGGGAACAGGCAACGCCGGCGGCGGTCAGGGACGCGGCGACGCCGGCCGAGTCCTCGGTTCCCCAGACCAGTCCGTTGAGGCCGAGCGGCCAGCCCAGGATGTCCTGGCGGGCGCCGCCACCGGGCGGGGTGCCGATGAGTTCGAGATAGTCGGTGCCGAAGATCGCCAGGTGGTTGACCGAGCCGAGCGAATGGTAGCCGCGCGGCGTGAGGGTGAAGCCGAGGCGGCCATAGAGCGCCTGGGCCTCGTCCATGCGGTCGTGCACGTTGACCACGACATGGTCCAGGGTTGGCATTGGCAGGGTCATGGCGATCCTCCAGCTGGTACGCGACCGCCGCGTTTTCGATCCATATCGATTGCAGCGCCGCGGTATGTCGGGGCATGCGGAAATCCTGAGCGGCGGCAGTATTGCACGCTATGCCAAGCGCACGGAATCTGCGACGTTATACCAACCGCCCCAACCTCGGACTCTCGGCTGTTTCCAACGGTGGCATTCTCTGATTCCCTCGTCTCTGGCTGCGATTCGCGGCGTTGAGGGCGGTCATGGGCACGGCGATCACGATCACCAATCTGGCGCACTCACCCTATGCGCCCGAACTCAACGCCATGGAAAACGTCTGGGACTACTTGCGCGCCAACAAACTCAGCAGTCTGGTCTGGGACAGCTACGACGCCATCGTCCAAGCACGCAAAGACGCATGGAACTTCCTCGCCGAAGACCCAATGCGGATCGCATCCATCGGACATAGGCAGTGGGCGTGTGTCAGAAGCTAGGGCGGTTGGTATAAGTTAGTGATTTATAATGCCATAAAAAACCAACCCCCCTCTCCCTCGGCGACCAGATCGCCCGCCTGCGCACTGCGACGCTGGCACAGGAGAGGTACATCTGGATTCCGCCGGCCATTCACGCGCTGATCATCGCCTGCCTCGCCCGGATCTTTGGCCGGCTGGAGCAGCTTCTCCAGCTTTGGCAGGCCAGCCAGCTCCCCCCCCCCCTTTCCGGCCACAACCCCGTCGCGCCCCCGCCAAGATGTCGCGCCGCGCCCTCTGGTTCCCGCCCAGCCGAGCCCTTGCGCGCATCGCTCGCGCCAGGTGACCAGTGACCCGGACTCCGCCGCGCACGAACTTCGCACGCCGATGCTTTGGCCTGCCAGTGCGCCCAGCGGCGGCGCCGCCGCCCCCCTGCCTTCGACCGTCCACGAACATGAATTCCGTGCTGCCTGCACGGTCTCTCTTCGAAAGCGCGCTTTAGCGCCGTCGCCCTCTCATGTCTTTTTTATTACGAAAACAAAATAATAAACCTCAATTCAGAAAGATCTTCCCCGGATTGAGGATCCCCTTCGGATCCAGGCTCGCCTTGACGCTGCGCATCACCGCCAGCGCCTCCGCCCCCACTTCCGCCTCCAGGAACTCGCGCTTGCCCAGCCCCACCCCGTGCTCCCCGCTGCACGAGCCACCGAGCGCCAGCGCGCGCGCCACGATTTTCTTGTCCAGTTCCCATGCCCGGTCCAACCCGCCAGGCTCCGGCGGCGCGAGGATCACGGTATGGAAGTTCCCATCCCCCACATGCCCGACGATCGGCGCCGTCAGCCCGGACGCCTTGATATCTTCCTGCGCCCCCAGGATCGCCTCCGCCAGCCTGGAGATCGGCACGATGGCATCTGTCGCAATCCCCTGGTGCCCGGGCTTGAGGGCGAGGGCCGCCCAATACGCATCATGCCGCGCCCGCCACAGCCGTGCCCGATCGGCGGCATCCGTCGCCCACTGGAACCCGTCCGCCCCGAACCCCTCGGCAATCTCCTCCGCCAGCGTCGCCTGCTCCGCCACCCCGGCCGCCGTGCCATGGAACTCGAAGAACAGCGTCGGCACCGGCTTCAACCCCTCCAGCTTGGAGTAGCTGATGCACGCCGCCATCTGCACCTCGTCCAACAGCTCAATCCGCGCCACCGGAATCCCCACCTGCATCACCGAAATCACCGTCTCCACCGCCGAACCCAGATCGGCGAACTGACAGATCGCCGCGCTGGCCGCCTCGGGAATGCCATGCAGCCGAAGCTGGATTTCCGTGATCACCCCCAGCGTTCCCTCGCTGCCAATGAACAGCCGCGTCAAATCATACCCCGCCGCCGACTTGCGCACCCGCCCGCCCGTCTTGATCACCCGCCCGTCGCACAGCACCACCGTCAGCCCGAGCACATTCTCCCGGATCGTCCCATACCGCACCGCCGCCGTCCCGCTCGCCCGGGTGGCACACATCCCGCCCAGCGAGGCATCCGCCCCGGGATCAACCGGAAAGAACAGCCCCTGGTCGCGCAGATACGTGTTCAGGGCCCGATGGGTGACCCCCGCCTGCACCCGGCAATCCATATCCGGCGCATTGACTTCGAGCACCGCGGCCATCTTCGACAGATCCAGGCTGATCCCGCCCCGCACCGGCGTGACATGCCCTTCCAGCGATGTCCCGGTCCCGAACGGCACCACCGGCACGTTGTTGGCATGGCACAAGGCCAACAACTTGGAAGCTTCCTCCGTCGTCTCCACGAACGCGACAGCATCCGGCTGCACCGGCGTCTGGGTATCCTGGCCATGCGAATGATGGTCGCGCAGCCCGGCATTGGTGGTGATCCGTTCGCCCATGAAGGCACTGGCCGCTTCGATCACGGCATCGACAGGTGGGGACATGGCGTCTCTCCGGTATGGCGCCGCAGCATTGGCGCGGAGGGCCGAACGTGGCAAGAGTGCAGTGACGCTTCCTTAACGGCCGCCTGCCAATATCGGTCCATGTTCGGATGGACCCGACGCGAACCTGAACGAAACGCCGCCGCACCCGCGCCCGCCACAACGGGCGTGGTGCATGACATCGTCCAGGTCCAGATCCTGGGCCTGCTGGTCACCGACACGTTCCGCTGGAAGCGCGACTGGGCCACCTGGCGCATCCGCTTCGCCTACAGCAACGAAAATGCCGGCCAGAGCTTCCGCGACGTCACCTTCTTCGTCCGCGAAGCCGCCGCCCAGCTCTGCCAGCACCGCAACGAATGTGCGGAGATCGTGCTCTATCTGTCGCATCTGGATGACGTGAAGGCGGTGTTCGGCTTCTATGGCGTGATCCCCGCCGGGATCGGCCAGATAGAGATGGCTCGGTTTCTCGCTACAGCGTTTCGGTTCCGTTAGGTGGACCGCCTGCCGGTTGATACGCACGTCTTGCCGCTGCCGTGGTGCGGCGCAGGGCGGGCGCCGCCCACCCGGAGCGGCACCACGGCAGCGGCAGTTTTCTCATGCTGCCACCCTCTGCGGCAGATGGTCGAGATAGGCCTGCTCCGGCGTCCTTGCCCCCAGGCTCGAATGCGGCCGGCGGGAATTGTAGAAGTTCAGATAGCGCCCGAGCGAGGCC
>CAXNGD010000252.1:0-4836 GCA_964201575.1 Acetobacterales bacterium
GTCGATCTCCGGCGGGAAGTCGATGGCGGTGACGTTCATCTGGGCGGAGGTGTCGTGGTTCACCAGGCAGACGGTGAACTGCCCGGTCTCGCGGATATTTTGACCGGTGTCCTTGATGTCGCCCGGCTTGCGGCCGCCGATGCCGATCACCATCACCGGCGGATCGGCGGAGAAGACGTTGAAGAACGAATAGGGTGCTGCGTTCAGCACCCCCGCCGGGTCCTGCGTCACCACCCAGGCGATCGGCCGCGGCACCACGGTGGACACCAGCAGCTTGTAGCGCTCCTGCGCGGACAGTGTCTCGAAGTCGAACAGCATGGCTTTCCCCTTGATGGTGTCGCCACAGTCGCGGCAGGCGGATCGACTGTCCAGGGGGCGGGTGCCATCCTGGCCGACATGTTGTCGATAAGCGCCTGGCTGTTCCTGCTCGCCTGGGCCGCCACGCTGGCCGACCAGCTCGCCGGCTGGCACGCGGCTGGCAGCGTGGCGGGGGTGGCGATTGTGCTGTTCCTGGCACTGGAGTTCCCGCGCCAGCGGCGGGCGATCCGCGTGGTGTCGATGGTCCTGGTGCTGGCCGGTCTCGCGGCGGTGGCCATGGCGCCCGATCCGGTGGCCGCGCTGGAGGCGGGGTGGCGAAGGGGGGCGGCCTATGCGGCGTTCTTCCTCGCACTCGGCTGCCTGCGCGATGCCGCCGAGCGCAGCGCCACGGTGCGACGATCCGGCGCGCATCTGGTCGCCCAGCCGGCGGGGCGGCGGTACCTGGCGGTGACCGGGGGGGCGCATCTGTTCGGCATGATCCTGTCCTATGGCGCGATCGACCTGATGGGGGCGATGGTGGCCCGGGCCGGGGCAAACAGGGACAGCGTTCGGCGATTGCTGATGGGGGCGTATCGCGGCTTTGCCACGATGAATTGCTGGAGCCCGCTGAACATCATGACGGTGGTGGTGGGGGCGGCGGTGCCGGCGGCCGATCTGCGCGCGGTGATGCCGGTGGCGTTTGCGATGGCGATGCTGCTGTTGCTGGCGGGTGCTTTGGTGGATCGGTTGGAGGGCGGGGGGTCGGACGGTGGATCGCCGGTATCCGGACGGTGGACGGTGCATCTGCGGATCGCCGCGATTGTGGTCCTGGTGATGCTGCTGGCCGAGGCGGTGGCGGTCGGGTTCGCGACATCGCTGGCCACCGGGGTCACCGCGGCGGTGCCGGTGGTGGGGGCGGGGTGGACGCTGGGGCAATTGTGGCGGCGGCGGAATGTGGGGCCGATGGCGTGGCGGCGGTTGCGGGGGTTTCATGCGCGGCTGCCGTCGTTCCGGGGCGAGGCGGCGTTGCTGGCGTGCAGCGGGTTCCTGGGGGTGACGCTGGGGATGGCGCTGCCGGTGGGCGGGTTGGCGGGGGTGCTGCCGGTGGGCGGGGTGCTGGTGCCGCTGGCGGTGCCGGTGGTGTTGATTGGGACTTCGCTGCTGGGGCTCAATCCGATTGCGGTGGTGGCGATCATCGGGGCGGCGGTGCCGGATCCCGCCGCCTTGGGGGTGGCGCCGGGGGTGTTGGCGTTTGCCTGTATGCTCGGCTGGGGGGTTGGGGTTGGGATGACGCCGTTTTCGGCGAGTGCGTTGGCGACGGCGCGCTGGACGGGGGCGGATCCCTGGGTGGTCACCACGCGGTGGAATGCGGGGTTTACCGTGGTGGCTTTGGCGCTTGCGCTATTGGCGATCGCGGCGGTGCATTTCAGCTTATGAGGTTGCTGGGCGTGCCGCCGGCGAGGCAGGTGGCGATGGCGTCCAGGCAGAGATTGCCCATGGCGGCGCGGGTCTCGGTGGTGGAACTGCCCATGTGGGGCAGGAGGACGACGTTTTCGAGGCCGAAATAGCCGGGATTCAGGTTGGGTTCGCCGTCATAGACATCCAGCCCGGCGAAGGCGACCTGGCCGGAGCGCAGGGCGGCTTGCAGGGCAGCATCGTCGACCAGCGAGCCGCGGGCGGCGTTGGCGACGATGGCGCCGCGCGGCAGCAGGGCGAGGCGCTCGGCGTTCAGCCATTTCAGCGTGCCGGGGCCGCCGGGGGCGGTCATGGCCAGCGCGTCACAGTTGGCCAGGAAGGTTTGGTCGTTGTCATGCCAGGTGGCGCCCTGTTCCAGGTCGGGGGCGAGGCGGGTGCGGTTGCGGTAATGGATGGTCATGCCGAAGCCGCTTGCCATCTTGGCGAGTTCGCGGCCGATGCGGCCCATGCCGAGGATGCCCAGGCGCTTGCCGCTGATCTGCGCGCCGAGGAGGAGCATCGGTGCCCAGCCTTTCCATTGGCCGCTGCGGACCATGCGCTCGCCCTCGCCGGCGCGGCGGGCGGACATCAGGATCAGCAGCATGGCGATTTCCGCCGTGGCGACGCTGAGCACTTCGGGCGTGTTGGCGACCGGAATGCCGCGGGCGCGGGCGGCTTGGATGTCGATGTGGTCGTAGCCGACCGAGCAGGTGGCGATGGCTTTTACCGAGGCGGGCAGGGCGGCGATGGTTTCTCCGTTCAGGCGGTCGGTGGAGAAGCAGAGGATGGCGTCGGTCCCCTGGGACAGCTCAAGGATTTCGCTGGGGGACCATTGCACGTCCGGCTGGTTCAGGCGGGCATCGTACAATTCGGTGGCGCGGGCGGCGACGGCGTCCGGCAATTGGCGGGTGATCAGCAGGACGGGTTTGGTCATCGGGCACCTCCAGCGCAGCGCGGGTTATGGCGGAGGGCGGGCGGTTGCGGAAGGGGTGGGGAGGCGGCAGGGTTGCGGTGATTTGGTAGGAGAGTGGCATGCGGGTGAATCTGGTTCCCGATATCGCGTTGGCGGAGCGGCTGTTCGATAGGTTGCGCGAGCGGACCTTCGATGGGGTGGGGATCACGCGCGAGGCCTATGGGCCGGGCGAGCGGATCGCGCATGAGATCGTGCGGGCCGAAGCCGATCGGCTGGGGCTGGAGACGCGGTGCGATGCGGCGGGGAACCTGTTGATGACGTTGCCGGGAAGGGACCGGGGGGCGAAGCGGATCGTGCTGGGCAGCCATCTGGACTCGGTGCCGCAGGGGGGGAATTTCGACGGGGCGGCCGGGGTGCTGGCGGGGCTGGCCGCGGTGGCGGGGATGAAGCAGGCGGGGTTTGTGCCGCAGCGAGATATCACGGTGCTGGCGATCCGGGCGGAGGAAGGGGGCGCGTGGTTTCCGTCCGGCTTGCCGGGGAGCCGGGCGGCGCTGGGGCGGTTGCCGCCGGAGCATTTGCAGGTGGCGCGGCTGGATAGCGGGCGGTCGCTGGCCGATCACATGCGCGAGGAGGGGTTCGATCCCGAGGCGGTGGCGCGGGGCGCGTGCCTGTTGCCGCCGGAAAGTATCGAGGCCTATGTCGAGCTGCATATCGAGCAGGGGCCGGTGCTGGAGGCGCAGCAGGTTCCGGTGGCGCTGGTGACCGCGCTGCCGGGGTCGCGGCGGATTCGCGAGGGGCGGGTTCTCGGCGAGTACAACCATTCCGGGGCGACGCCGCGGCGCTATCGGCGGGATGCGGCGATTGCGCTGGCGGAGTTCGCGACCCGGCTGGACGATGAATGGGCGCGGCTGGAGACGCTGGGGCATCGGCTGGTGGTGACGTTCTGTATCCTGGAAACCACCGAGCAGGCGGGGTTCACCAAGGTGCCGGGCGAGGCGCGGTTCCAGATCGATATCCGGGGCACCACGGTGGCGGGGATCGATGCGGTGCATGCGGCGATCGACCGGCTGGTGGGCGAGGTGGAGGGACGGCGCGGGGTTCGCTTCGAGCTGGTGCGCGGGCCGCTGAGCCCGCCGACGCCGATGTCGGCGGCGGTGCGCGGCGATCTGCTGCGGGCGGCGGAGGAATTGGGGATCGATACGCTGACGATGGCCAGCGGCGGCGGGCATGATGCCGGGGCGTTCGCGCAGGCGGGGGTGCCGACCTGCATGCTGTTCGTGCGCAATCAACACGGCAGCCATAATCCGGACGAGGCGATGCGGATCGAGGATTTTGCCAAGGGCTGCGCGATCGTGACGCGCTGGGCGGCCGAGGTGGCTGGCTGAATATTTTGATAACGTAACGAAATGGACGGCATTCGGATGTGGCCGCAGAGAGATGTTTGAAAAACTAACAGAGGGGGTGGTGCGGGCGGCGGGCGCGATGGGGCTGGCCGGGTGGGCGGGCCAGGGCGCCGGGCGGGGGCTGGAGGGATGGCGTGCCGGGTTGGCGGGGACGGAGTCCGGGTGCGCGATTTGGGCGCGCGCGATTCGCGGCGCGCGGCGACGCGGTGTGTTGGCTTGCGCGGTGGGTGGGTGCGCGGGGCGCGGCTGCGCGGGGCGCGTCCGGGGTGCGGACGGGCGGGGGGCTTCGAGGGGGAGTTGGCCGGCGCGCCAGAGGGCGAAGACCTCCTTAAGGCGGGTGAACAGGCGCAGCAGGGCGGCGATGACGAGGGCATGCACCGCGGCAACCACCCCATGGCGCGCGGCCAGGTCGTTCGACGCAGCACGGAGTCCGGCCGTGACGGCCGCGAGGTGCTGGGGGAGGGGGGGTTGGTGAGTCATGATATGTATTATGCATAACTCAGAACGGATGGCAAGGAAAAAATTTAGAAATTAGGGAAGCAAGACTTCTTTTTGTGAACAAAAAGAAGCAAAAAAACTTTATCCGACCGGGATGCCACTCGACCTTCGCCACCACCCGACGGGGCTTGATCCATGACCCGGCTTGGTAGCGGAAGCTGGCGTAATAGCGGCGCACCTCATGCGGTGGACGGCCCACCGGACGCTTCAACAGCCAGCCGATGCGTTGCTGAAGGACCGCGTTGGTGGGCAGGCGGATGGTGTATTTGT
>CAXNGD010000253.1:0-4824 GCA_964201575.1 Acetobacterales bacterium
CGGCATGAACGCCCGCGGCAACGCCCTCGGCCAGGGCAACCGCGCCAACGCCACCATCGGCCGCGCCCTGCAACTGGTCATCCGCAACATCGGCGGCGGCCGCCCGCAGGAAGTCGACCGCGCCACCCTCGGCAATCCGGGCAAGCTGACCTACTGCTTCGCCGAGGACGAGGAAGGCTCCTGCTGGGAACCCCTCTCCGTCGAACGCGGCATCGCCCCCGGCAAATCCGCGGTGACCGTCTTCGCCGGCTTCGGCCTGCAGGGCGTCGTCGACCAGAAATCTCGCGACCCCGAAAGCCTCACCCGCAGTTTTGCGGGTTGCATGAGGGCGATCTTCAACACGAAATTGGCGCCAGCCTGCGACGCCATCGTCGTCATCTCGCCCGAACACGAACGCACCTACCGCGAAGCCGGCTGGACCAAAGCCCAACTCTATGACGCGCTCTACCGCCTGACCGAAATCGACGGCGAGGACCTGATCGCCGGCGCGCACGGCATCGCCGAAGGCGGCCCGCCCAGCCTCGCCGGCAAGAAAATCGGCAAATTCCGCAAGGGCGGCCTCTTGATCGTTCGCGCCGGTGGCGGAGCCGGCATGTTCTCAGGCATTATCGGCGGATGGTCGGCCAGCGGCGAGCGCGGGTCGTCTCCCGTCACCAAGGAGGTCAAAGCATGACAGCCCTACTCGACCCCACCGGGGAGCGCAGTCCAACAATACGCCCCCGCCTGCCCCGACCGGACACCATCAATGCCCTCACGGTCGGGATCGTCGACATCTCCAAGGCCCGCGGCGACGTGTTCCTGGACCAGATCGACCTGCGCCTTCAGCAGCGCGGCATCGCCACCCGCCGCTACATGAAGCCCACCATGGCCCGCCCGGCCCCGCTGCCCCTGCGCCAGCAGATCGGCATCGAGGTCAATGTGGTGATCCAAGGGCTGGCCGACTGAGGCTCGTGCACGTCGTGCAGTTTGCATGACCTGGCAGACTATGAGTCCCGCGGCATCCCGTCCGTCGTCGTCGCCACCACCGAGTTCATCGAGGCCGCCGAAGCGCAAGCCAAGGCCCTCGGCACCGACCCGGCCTGCATCTTCATCGCCCACCCGGTCCAGGACCGCACCGACGATGAACTCCGCGCCATGGCCGACAAGCATTTCGACGCCATCGTCGGGATGCTGCTGAAGGGCAACTAACCCAAGACCTCCGTCATGTCGCGCACGACATGACGGAGTTCGCCGGTCCGCCGCGTCACCCCGATCCCGTCGAGGAACTCCAACACCTCGATCGCCACATTCCGCCCGATCCCGGTATGCCGGTTGAACTCGGCCGCCGTGAACCCGTCCGCCGCCAACTCTGCTGCCGCCGTCGCCAACACCGTCACCGTCCCCGGCAGAAAGAACCGGTTCGGCGCCACCCGCAGCACCCGCCCGAACCGCTCGAACCGCACCAGCAACGCCTCCGCCACCTCCGGCTCCACCCCCAACGCCTCGGCCACCTCCCGCACCCGCGGCGGCCGCAACCCGCCGGCCTCCAACAACGCCATCACCCGCGGCCACGCCGCCAAATCCGCCACCGCCAATAGCGGCACATGATCCGCCAACCGCAGCACCAACCCCTGCGCCACCACCACGCCCTCGGCCAGCAACTGCCCCAGCATCGCCTCGGCAATCACCGTCTCGCTCCCCGCCGCCGACAACAGCCCCGCCCGCGCCGGCCCCAACTCGTCCTCGTGCTCGGCATGATACCGCGCCAAAGCGGTACAGATCCGCTCCCGCACCGCCACCCGCGTCACGCCGGATACCGCAATCCGCCGGCTCGCCGGCCTCAACACCGTCGCCGCCAAACCGGCCTCCAGCCCGCCAGGCTCCAGATTGCGCGCCAGCGCAAACCCGCCAATATCCGCCCAGCCCTGGTGGTCCAGCACCGCCCGCAACGATGCCTGTGGATCGGGCACCGCCAAGGCCGCCAACTCACCCACCCGCACCGCCCGGCTCCGCCGCCGCGCCGGCGGAAACGGATCCACCACATGCCCGCCGGCCATCACCCGCCCGGTGGCATCATCGCGCAACACCAGCCGGTCGCCATACAGCGCCGGCGCCGCCCGCCCCAGCTGCAACCGAACAAACGCCCCCCGCTCATCCTCGTCCCACACCCGCAACCGGGCGGGATGCGACGCTGCCCCGAGATGGACATGCACCGCCCCGCCATGCCGCAGCTCGCGCCCCTCCGCCAGGCGGATCCGCGCATCGAACGCCTCGGTCGGCGCATGCAGATGCGCCGCCACCAGCCAATCGCCCCGCCGCAACCGCGCCCGCTCCACCCGCGGCCCCGCCACCGCCAACGCCACCCGATCCCCCACCCGCGCCATCTCGGCCGGCCGATCCTGCACCCGCAAACTGCGCACCCGTGCCGCCAACCGCGCCGGCGACAACACGAGCCCATCGCCAGCCCGCACCTCCCCCGATGCCACCGTCCCGGTCACCACCGAGCCGATCCCCGGCAACACGAAACTCCGGTCGATCGACATCCGGAATCCCGCCTCTTCCCCGCGCGCCACCGGCGGGGCCGCGTCGATCCACCCCCATACCGCCGCGATCCCCTCCCCGGTCAGGCTGGACACCGGAAGCACCGCCGCCGAATACCCCGCCCGCGCCACCAGTTCCGCCACCTCGGCCGCCACCGCCGCCACCCGCTCAGGCGCCACCCGGTCGATCTTGGTCAGCACAATCGCCAGCCCGGCCACGCCCACCAGGCGCAGCACCTCCAGATGCTCTATCGATTGCGGCATCGGCCCGTCATCGGCCGCCACCACCAGCAGCACCCGGTCCATCGCCAGCACCCCGGCCAGCATATTGGTCAGGAACCGCTCATGGCCCGGCACGTCGACAAACCCGACGATACGTCCCCCTGGCCGCCTATCAGCCCGCTCGGCATAGGCAAAGCCGAGATCGATCGTCATGCCGCGCGCCCGCTCCTCCGGCAGGCGGTCCGTGTCCACCCCGGTCAGTGCGCGGATCAGCGATGTCTTGCCATGGTCGACATGGCCGGCCAGTCCGACGATCATCGGTGCAGCGATTCCCCCAATTGGATGGAGTATAGCCATGGAACTCGGCAGACTCGGAGTCTGGTACCCCACCGACCGGCTGGACGGCCCGCAGCTCGCCGCCCTGATGACCAACATCGAGGGACATGGCTACAGCGCGTTCTGGTATCCAGAGTCGCGCGGCTATGAATCGCTCTCGCTGGCCGGATTCCTGCTCGGCGCCAGCAAGCGGCTGATGATCGGCAGTTCGATCGCCAACATCTACGCCCGCGACGCCCTGGCCTCACGCGGCGGCATGATCACGCTGAACAAGCTCTACGGGAACCGCTTCATCCTCGGCCTCGGCGTCAGCCATCAGCCCTCGGTGGAGGGGGTGCGCGGCCATCGCTACGAAAAGCCGCTGCCGGCAATGCGCGCCTATCTCAACGCGCTCCAGGGCCCCCCGGGAGCACAGGAAGCCGGCGCCACCGACTGGCCCGTCATGATCGCCGCCCTCGGCCCGCTGATGCTCAAACTCACCGCCGCCCGCACCAAGGGCGCCCTGCCCTACAACGTCACCCCCGAACATACCGCCCAGGCCGCGGCACTTCGGAAACCCGGGCAGTGGCTGGCGGTGGAACAGAAGATCTGCATCGAACCCGACCGCGCCCGTGCCCGCATCCTCGGACGAGCCGAACTTTCCCGATATATGGTCCTACCGAATTACCGCAACAACTGGCTCCGCCTGGGCTTCACCGAGGCCGAGCTGGAGAATGGCGGCAATGACCGCTTCATCGACGCCATGGTCATCTCCGGCAGCGCCGACGAAGTGCGGGCGGGATTGCGCGCCCACTTCACCGCCGGCGCCACCCATGTCTGCCTGCAACCCGTCCACGCCGAGGGCGACTGGGCGCATCGCGACGCCATGATCGCGGCCCTGGCCGATACATGATCCGCCTGGCGGTCACGCTCGGGCTGCCGCTGGCGGCAGCCCTGGCCCAGGCCGCGGGCGATCCGCAGGCCGCGGGCGACCCGCTGGAGGCAGTGAACCGTCGGGTCCATGGCTTCAACATGCTGGCACAGCGCCATGTGCTCGGGCCCGTGGCACTCGCCTATGTCACCTGGACGCCCGCCCCGATGCGCGCGGGCGTGGCCAATGCACTGGCCAATCTCGGCGAGCCGGTCACCGCGGCCAGCGCGCTGCTGGTCGGCGAGGTCACGCTGGCGGCCCAGGCGGCAACGAGGTTCGGCATCAACACCACCCTGGGCTATGGCGGGGTGCACGACGCCGCTGCCGGGATGGGGTATCCCCCGGTGCGCATGGGGGTGGCCGACGCGTTCTGTCGGTGGGGGATTCCCAGCGGGCCATACCTGGTGCTGCCGCTGCTCGGCCCTTCCACCCTGCGCGATGCCGGGGGCCTGGCGGTCACCAGCATGATGCTGGCCCAGGTGGTTGGCAGCGACGCGATGCTGGGATTGAGCCTCGGCACATCCTGGGTGGAGTATGCCGCGCTGCATCCGGCCCTGCTGCACGCCGATGCCCAGGCGCTGGACAGCTACGCCACCTATCGCAGCCAGTATCGACAGCGCCGCGCGGGGGCATGCGCGAGGGAGAGCGATCTGCTTGCGCGGGACGAGTGAGGGTTCCGATAGGGACGGGAAGGAAGCAGTTCTTTTTTGAAAAAAAGAACGGCGGATTCAAGTTTGGGAGCGAACGCCGCCGGGAGGCCCTATAGGATAGGGTGTCCCGATGGGTTCTCACCGACGCGCGCTGACGATTGTTGATCGGACGACGATTGAGCTTCGT
>CAXNGD010000254.1:0-4822 GCA_964201575.1 Acetobacterales bacterium
CTTCCACGGCGTCGCCACCGACAACCTGCCCAACTACCTTAGCTGGCGACGAACCATCGAAGCGTTCGCAAACGCTGCCTCCCCAGAGGCATGGATCAGGGCAGCAGCAGGCTTGGGGCCGTATCAACAGAGTTCAACATAAGAGCGAAAAACTTTTATCCACTTGGCTTCGTGACCAACGTCGCAATGGGGTTGCGCGTGTGGCGTGGGCATGGTGGCATTCCGGGAAGGATATGGGGAGGCTGAGATGCGGGTTTCGGTTGGGGTGCCTTATCTGGATTGGCGGGCGATTGCGGCGGCGGCGGCGCGGGCTGAGGCGGATGGGGTGGATGGGTTGACCTGTCCGGAGCTGGCGAATGATCCGTTCATTCCGCTGGGCATTGCGGCGATGGCGACCGAGCGGGTGCATCTGGCGACCTCGGTGGCGATTTCGTTTCCGCGCAGTCCGATGATCACGGCCAATCTGGGCTGGGACTTGAACGTGCATTCGCGCGGGCGGTTCGTGCTGGGACTGGGGACACAGGTGCGGGCGCATAATGAGCGTCGGTTCGATGTGCGGTGGGAGCATCCCGCCCCGAAGATGGGCGAGTATGTGCAGGCGGTGCGGGCGATCTGGCGGAGCTGGGAGACTGGGGCGAAGCTGGATTACCGGGGCAAGTTCTACAACTTCACCCTGATGACGCCGGAGTTTTCGCCCAAGCCGTCGGGGCTGCCGATGGTGCCGATCATGATCGCCGCCGTGGGGCCGGAGATGCAGAAGACGGCGGCACGGCTGTGCGACGGGGTGCGGCTGCATGGGTTCGCGACGCGCAAGTATGTCACCGACGTGGTGCGGCCGTTGTTGGCGGGGGAGTTGGAGAAGGCGGGGAAGAGCTTTGCCAATTTCGAGGTGACCGGCGGCGGGTTTATCGCGACCGGGCCGGACCAGGCTTCGGTGGATCGGGCGGCGGAGAAGCTGCGGTATCGCGTGGCGTTTTATGGCTCGACGCCGGCTTATCGCGGGGTGTTCGACATCCATGGGGTGTCGGATTTGGGGGTGAAGCTGCACGAGGCGAGCCGCAAGGGGCAGTGGAGCGAGATGGCGGCGATGGTGCCGGACGATGTGCTGGACCTATTCGCGGTGCGGGCGACATACGACAAGCTGGCGGACGCGGTGGCGGATCGGTTTGGCGGGATTTCGGACGCGGTTTCGATCGATTTCCTGGCGGTGGATGATGAGAGGACGCGGCGGAAGGTGGTTGATGGGTTGAAGCGGATTCCTGGGAATTTTGAGGGGTTCAAGACTAGTTTTGCGGTTTAGGGGAAGGAAGAATCTTCTTTTTGTGAACAAAAAGAAGCAAAAAAACTTTATCCATTTGCGTCGGGCGAATGGATCGACGCCGGGTTGGTGGCGTGGGTTCTTCGCGCCGCTTAGGGTGATGTTGTTTTTTTAGTGGATGAAGTTTTTTTTGCTTCTTTTTGTTCACAAAAAGAAGATTCTTGCCTTCCCCTAACCCGGCGGGCGCCAGTTCAGCCTTGTGGCGAGCCATGTGCGCAGTGCGGTGATCCCTGCGACGTCGGGGGCCATGGCTTGGGTCAGGGCTTGGGCGATCGGGGTGCCGACGTTGCGGGTTCGGCCGGTTTCGTCGTGCAGGTCGGGCGAGGTGGCGGCTTGGTTGCCGGCGTGGCGCCAGAGGGCTACGAGGGCTGCCGGGGTGAGTTGCGGCAGGACCAGGGCGTATTCGGTTTGCGCCGCGGCGGCGGTGGCGCGCCAGGCGGCGAGCAGGTCGGGGGCGGGGGTTTGGCCGCGGGAGGCGGCGTATTCCGGCAGGCTGGGAATGTCAGGCAGCAGGGTGCCGCGGCCTTCGCCGGCGACGGTGCCGAGGGTGAAGAGCGGGGTGACGCCGATCTGGGACAGGGCGCCGAGGTTGCTGGCGATGGCGGCGCCGCGCAGCAGGACGGCATCGGCGGCGCGCGAGGCGAGGGCCTGGGCGGCGGTTCCCTGGTCCAGGACGCCGAAGACCGGGGTGATCGGGTGGCCGGCGAGTTCGAGGCCGAGCAGGGCGGCGAGGTCGGAGGTGATGGGGCCGGCCATGCCGACGCGGATGGGTGCGCCGGGTTTGAGGGCGTCGGTTCGGCCGCAGACCACCGATGGGGCGATGCCGGCGGCGATGCCGAGCCATTTGGCGGCGTCGAAGCGGGCGCGGGGGTCGCCGACCAGCCAGGCGAGGGCGGCGTCGCCGGGGAGCAGGAGCACGGTGTTGCCGTCGGGGGTGGCGCGGGTGATGAACTGGTTGGCGCCGGTGACGCCGTCTTCGCCGCCGACCTGGGTGGGGCGCAGGCGGGTGCCGGCGGGCAGGGCGGGGGTGAGGGCGGCGGTGAGTTGGGTTGCCCAGCGGTCCAGGCGGCCGCCGGCGGGGCCGGCGACCAGGAGGGTTGGGGCGTCGGAGAGGGCTTCGGCGGCGTGGGCCGTGATGGCGGCCCGGGCTGTGGTGGTGGAGAGGGCAGCCGTGCTCAGGGCCAGGATGGCGCGGCGGGTGGCGTGGCGGATTTGGCGGGGAAACGGGCGGGACTCAGGCAGGCCGGCGTCCTCCTGGGGCGGTTGGCGCACCCTTACCTAGCCGCAAGCTGCGCCGGCTTCAAACATCGCGTGGGCGGGGGTCAGGAATCGTAGGCGATCAGGGATTCGAAGGGGACGTCGATTTTGGCGCGGCCGCCGAGGAAGGTCAGCTCGATCAGGGCGGCGGCGGCGGGGACTTCGGCGCCGATGCTGCGCAGGAGCTGGATGCCGGCGGCCAGGGTGCCGCCGGTGGCGAGGAGGTCGTCGACCACGACGACGCGTTGGCCGCGATGGACGGCGTCGGCCTGGATTTCGATGCGGTCGGTGCCGTATTCGAGGCCGTAATCGAGGCCGATGATGTCGCCGGGGAGCTTGCCGCGCTTGCGCAGCATGACGAAGCCGCAGCCGAGCTTGAGGGCGAGCGGGGCGGCCATCAGGAAGCCGCGCGATTCGATGCCGGCGACGAGGTCCGGCTGGTAGGTGCGGACGACGCGGGCGAGGCGGCCCATGGCGACCTGCCAGGCGTCGGCGTCGCGCAGGAGGGTTGAGATGTCGTAGAACAGGATGCCCGGCTTGGGGAAATCGGGAATGCCGCGGATGTGGTCCTTGAGATCCATGCGCGGGGGCTCCTTTTCGGGCGCGTTCGGAAGGGGCTGTATAGCCCGGTGTTGTGCTGCGGCAAATTCGCGGCCACATCGGGGGCATGTCGCGCATTCCGTTTGCCGTTCTGGTCTTCCTGGTGGGGTTCACCGCCTATGTCGGGGCGGCGGTGGCGCTGGCGGACCATGTGTTGCGGCTGCACTGGGCGGTGCAGGCGGTGTATTTCGTGGTGGCCGGCGTGGCCTGGGCGTGGCCGGCGCGGGCGCTGATGTTCTGGGCGGCGCGGCGCTGAGGGTCAGTTGTTGATGTTCAGTCGTTGATGTTCAGCCGGGGCGCGGCATGGCACTTTCGATCAGGCGGCCAATTTCGAGCGCGGTGCCGATAGGGACCACGGTGTTGACGGTGATTCGGGCCATGCCGTTGGCCAGGCCGGTGATCTCCATGGTGGGGGGCGGTTCCCACTGGAACATGCCGGGGGCCTGGGGGACGAGCTCCTCGATCTTGAGCTTCAGGGCGTCGGCGAGGCGGCGCAGGCTGCGGGTAGTGGGGAAGGCGCGGCCGTTGACGTAGGTGGAGATCAGCTCGCGCGGCAGGCCGGCGGCGCGGGCGAGGTCGGATTGGTTCCACTCGCGGGAATGCAGCGCCAGCCGCAGCTTTCGCGCGAGGTCCTCGCGGTCCTGCAGGTCGGATTTCTTTGCCACGAGCCGGGTCTGCCCCCGTCGGTCATAGTGCCAGGACGCGAAGGTGACGCAGGTGGCGCGGATGTCAAGAAAGGGCGGGAATGGTCGGAGTGAGAGGATTCGAACCTCCGGCCCCTGCGTCCCGAACACAGTGCTCTACCAGGCTGAGCTACACTCCGGCAGGGCCGCGTATAGACGGCGGATGGCTGGACGGCAAGCGGGGGGGCGGGCTAGAGCCGCGCCGCTGCGTCGCCCGGAGCAGCGGGGGCGGGCAGTTCGGCGAGGCGGGCGAGCACGGCGGGGACGCCTTCATGGACCTCGAAGAGCTGGCGCACCTCCGGGCGGGCGAAGCCGAGGGTGATCGAGGCCTCGATGGCGGCGACCAGCGGGGCGGCGGAGCCCAGCACGTTGCAGACCAGGATCGGCTTGGCGTGTAGGCGGAGCTGGCGCCAGGTGATGATCTCCACGGTTTCATCCAGCGTGCCGAGGCCGCCGGGGAGGGTGACGAAGGCGTCGGCGCGCTCGAACATGCCGGTCTTGCGGCTGTGCATGTTGTCGGTGACGACCAGTTCGCTCACGCCGTCATGGGCGATTTCCAGGCGGCGGAGGAATTCGGGGATCACGCCCACCACGCGGCCGCCCTCGGCCAGGGCGGCGTTGGCGACCACACCCATCAGGCCCATCTGCCCGCCGCCATAGACCAGGCACCAGCCGGCGCGCGCGATGCCGCGGCCCAGCGCTTCCGCTGCGGCGCTGAAGGCGGGGCTGGTTCCGAAGCTGGAGCCGCAGAAGACCGCGACGGATGTGATGTGCGACATGCGGGTCCTTGGTAGCCGGTGCAGCGGGGGGTGGCCGGGGCAGCGGGCCAAGTGTCAGGTTGACGTATCCGGGAATTGTGGTCCGGGAAAGGCACACGAAAACGTGAAGTCGGCATTCTAGCAGCCTGTCGGACTTAACGCGACGCGGAAGCTGTCGGTAGAATTGTTGCATCGGTTCGCCGTTT
>CAXNGD010000255.1:0-4807 GCA_964201575.1 Acetobacterales bacterium
CATGTTCGCGGGCGCATTGCCGCTGCGCAACCGCGCGAGGTCTTCCCGGAAGACGACATCAAGAACCCAGTGCAGACGGTTCTCGATGACCCTGGCCGCCAGGTCTGGCTGCTCAACCGCTTCGACACCGATTTCCGCTGGCTGCTCGGGCGCGACGACAGCCCGTGGTACCCAACCCTGCGCCAGTTCCGACAATCCGCCCGGGCCGATGGGAGGATGTCGTCCAGCGCCTGGCCCTGGCCCTGCGGGAGAAGGCCGCGGCCGGGAGGGCGATGATCGGCAAGCCACGGTGAGCGCGACCTCGCCGCCCGCCATCGACCAGATGGACCAGGCCGCACGGCTCTGGCGGGACGGGGATCAGGAAGGGGCGATCGCCGCGTACCGCCGCCTCGTCGCGCGCCTCATCGCCGAGGGCGCTGATGTGACGCTCGAGGTCTATCCCGAGCTGCGCCGCCTGGCCCAGACCATCCCCGGGCAGAAGCGGGTGATCGCGGTGGGCGAGGAGGTGCCGCCGCATGATTTCGCGGTGTCGCTGATGCACCTGCCCTGGGCATTCGGCACCAGCCTTGCCACCATCCCGGCCGAGATTCCCTATTTCCAGGCCGATCTCGCCGCGGTGACCGCCTGGCGCGCGCGGCTGGACACGCTGCCGGGCCGCAAGGTCGGCCTGGTCTGGAGCGGCAGTCCACGGCCACAAAGCTTGTTGGCATATCGTGTCGACCGGCGGCGGTCGTTCCCACTGGCGGCGCTGGCCCCGCTGGCGCGCATCCCCGAGGTGAGCTTCGTCTCGCTGCAGAAGGGCGAAGGCGCCACCCAGGCGTCGCGGCCCCCTGCCGGCATGGTGTTGCATGACTGGACCGCGGAGTTGACCGACTTCGCCGACACCGCCGCGCTGATGCAGGCGCTGGACCTGGTGATCTCCGCCGATACCTCGCCGCTGCATCTGGCCGGCGCCCTCGGCCGCCCGATCTGGCTGATGGACCGCTTCGATTCCTGCTGGCGCTGGCTGCGCGGTCGCGACGACAGCCCGTGGTACCCCACGCTGCGCCGCTTCCGACAGACCGCGCCCGGCGACTGGGACGGCGTGATGGCGCGCACCGCCACGGCCCTTGCCGAGTGGGCGCGTTGAACCAGGCGCTCCAGGCTGAGGCCGCAGCACTGCTGGCCAGCCTGCGCCAGGCGGGACTGTCCGATGAGAGCCTGCGCGCCATGCTGTCGGCCCAGGTCACGGCCCAGGTCGCGGCACAGGTCGCGGCACAGCCGGTCAACGCCGTCGCCCGCACTGCGCTGAGCGCCCCGTTGTGGCAGAGTGGCGCGCGCGATGCGGCAATCGCCGAGTTCCGCAGCTACGACGCCATCGTCCAAGCATGCAAAGACGCATGGAACTTCCTCGCGGAAGACCCAATGCGGATCGCATCCATCGGACATAGGCAGTGGGCGTGTGTCAGAAGCTAGGGCGGTTGGTATTATCTCGCGGCTGCGCCCCAGGACGTCGCAAGCTGGCGCCATCGCCTGGCAGGATTGCCGGGCCTGCGCGTGGGCCTGGTCTGGGCGGGCAATGGCTTTGCGGACCTGCCCTCGTGGCAGGCGGCCGACCACCTCCGCTCGATCGCGCTGTCCCGCCTGGCCCCGCTCGCCGCCGTGCCCGGCGTGTCGTTCGTCTCGCTCCAGAAGGGCGACGGCGCCCCCCAGGCCGCCACCCCGCCCGCCGGCATGATCCTGCACGACTGGACCGAGGAGTTGCACGACTTCGCCGACACCGCGGCACTGATGGCGGCGCTGGATCTCGTCATCACCGTGGATACCGCCGCGGCCCACCTCGCCGGCGCGCTCGGCCGGCCGGTCTGGCTGCTGAACCGCTACAACTCTTGTTGGCGCTGGCTGCGCGACCGCGACGACAGTCCGTGGTACCCCACCATGCGCCAGTTCCGGCAATCTTCGCCCGGCCACTGGGACGGCGTGATCCAACGCGTGGCCACCGCCCTTACCCAGGCGGCAACCACGGCACCGGCACCAGGAAACGCCCGCCCGCCGTCTTGAGGCCGTTGTCATCGCTGTCCAACGCCGCCTGCCGCAGCGCCACCAACAGACGCCCAGCCACGGTGTCGCGGAACAGCCAGGCATTGACCTGATCCGGCGACGGCGCTTCGCCCACGGCCTGAACCGCTTCGGCGTAGAGTGCCTTCAGGTCATCGGCCACAAAACGCAACGCCACCGCCGGCGACGGCATGGCCGATGGCGGCGCTGGCCGTTCGCCCGCCAGGAACGCACTGGCATAGCCGGGCCACGCCGCAGGCGCCTGGAACGACACCCCCACCGAGCTGCGGCCAAACCGGCTTTTCGCCCGTTCCCACCACGGCAGCACCAACGCCATCTCCGCCGTCAGCGCCGCTTCCCACCCCGCAGCATCCGCTGGCATGGTGATCACCGGCAGCGCGAACGGTGCCACCCATCCAATCTGGTCGCGCTGGCTCGGCGCATCCTCGGCGAAATCCTCCAACAGCACCGGCCCATCACCGCGTTCCAGCAGCCGCAGCGCCTGCAGCAGCACGCGGCGCTGGAACCCGGCATCGCCAGGCTCGCCCAGCGGCCGGCCCAGTGGGAACGGCACAAACAACCCGCGCGGCCCCTTCGTTGCCTCCATATGCGGCCGCACCAAGCCGATCACCGTCGTCGCCAAGCCCCGGTCTTCCAGCATCTGCCAAGCGCGCACACGGCGCGCGTGCAGAACGGTCAGACCGGGCTCAGCAGCACCGCGTTGACGCCCTCGGCCAGCATGGCTGCCGCCATGGCATCGGCGGTCCGTTTCATGGTGGCGGGGTCGGTCGAACCCATCACGCTGTAGTGGGTGTCGGCCGCCGCGCCAATCGTCCCATCGGCCGCCAGCTCCCGCAGCCGGTCGATCGGATAGATCGTGTTGATGTCGTATTGCCACCCGGCCCGGTCGTAGTTGATCGAGACATGGCTCATCAGGATGTCACCCGCCGGCAGCGTCGCCGGCAGCGCGCGAAACTCGGCCGTCCCCGGCAGGAATGGCGCTTCGCCACGCCGGATCAGCGCCGCCGAACTGACCATCGCCACCCGCCGCTGGGACAGCGCGGGGCCGGCGACGAAAGGCTGGCTCTCCGCCTGGCGTATCTCCAAGGCCAGGATCGCCGAGCGCGTCGGCTCCGGGATATCCTCAATGCGTGCCGTTCGATGCTCCTCGTTCTGTCGTCACAAGACCCTATCACAAGGCCAACGTTACAGGAATTTCAACAACTTCCCGCGCGGCGTCCCCAGCACCTCATCCTCGCGCATCACCGCCTGCCCGCGAATAATCGTCGCCACCGGCCAGCCGGTGATCTTCATCCCGGCAAACGGCGTCCACCCGCACGGCGACACGATCCAGCTTTCCTCGATCACCCGCTGCCGCCGCATGTCCACCAGGGTGAAGTCGGCATCATACCCCGCCGCCAACCGCCCCTTGCCCACCACGCCGTAAACCCGCGCCGGCCCGGCACACATCAGGTCCACCATCCGCATCAGGCTCAACCGCCCAGCGTTGACGTGATTGAGCATCACCGGCACCAGCGTCTGCACCCCGGTCAGCCCCGCCGGGCAATCCGGCCAAGGCTTGAGCTTCGCCGCCCGCGGATGCGGCGCGTGATCGGAACCAATCGTATCCACCGTGCCGTCCCGCACCGCTCGCCAGGCCGCCTCCATATGCTCCTGCCCCCGGATCGGCGGGTTCATCACCCCAAACCCCTTCAGCGTGTCATAGACATCCGGCGCCACCTGGGTCAGGTGGTTCACCAACATCTCAACCGTCGCCAGATCACGGTAATCCTTGAGATAATCCAGCTCCTGCCAGGTCGAGACATGCAGGATATGCGCCGGCCGCCCGGTCCGCTGCGCCAGCGCCATCAGCCGCCGCGTCCCCAGGAACGCCGCCTCCTCATCGCGCCAGACCATATGGCTGGAATACGGATCGCCCGACTTGAACATCGGGCGGCGCGCCTGAAGCCGGTACTCGTCCTCGCTGTGATAGCTGATCCGCCGCCGCCCGGCGCGCATCACCCGCTCCAAGTTCTCGTCATCCTCCACCATCAGGTCGCCAGTGGAAGACCCCGCGAACACCTTGATCGCGCACACCCCGCGCCCGGTCTCAAGCGCGCCCAACTGCGCAATATTCGTCTTGGTTCCGCCGACATACAGCCCCATGTCGCACCAGGCTTTCGCCTCGGCATAGCCCTGCTTCCAGGCCAGGCTCTCCGCATTGGTGATCGACGGTGAAGTGTTCGGCATGTCGAACACCGCGGTCAGCCCGCCCAGCACCGCCGCCTTCGTCCCGGTCGGAATGCTCTCCACGCTGGCATCCCCGGGATCGCGCAAATGCACATGCGGGTCGATCAGCCCGGGCAGCACATGCAGCCCCGCAGCCTCGATCACCTCATCCGCCGTCGCATCCGCCCCCACCCCAAGCGCCGCAATCCGCCCCATGCGCACCCCCACGCTGGTCTGCTCCATGCCCCACGGCAGCACACAGGTGCCACCACGGATCACCAGGTCAAAATGCGCCATCACCAGCTCCTGCAGACGGGGGATGCAAACCGTGTCAACCACCCGCCCGGCAGATGCAAGCCCCCACGCGCACCACCGCACCCCCCCAAACGGACAAAAGTTTTTTGGTTCGGCGGATTCAAGTTTGGGAGCGAACGTCGCCGGGGGGCGTGTTTCCTGCCGCGGCTGCGGCAGCGAGAAGGCTGGCAAATTGCTCGCCTGGAGTGGCGTAGTCGAGCGTTTTCCTGGGGCGGTCGTTGAGGCT
>CAXNGD010000256.1:0-4805 GCA_964201575.1 Acetobacterales bacterium
CTTCGTCCTTGCCGAAAGCTGGCGCAGCGAAGACGATGAGTGCGCCAGATTGGTGATCGTGATTGCCGTGCCCATGACCGCCCTCAACGCCGCGAATCGCAGCCAGAGACGAGGGAATCAGAGAATGCCACCGTTGGAAACAGCCGAGAATCCGAGGTTGGGGCGGTTGGTATTACTTCGCGATCTCTAGCGCTGGGCGAGTGGGCGACGTTGGCTTCGGCATCGACGACGCAAAAGGAGTCGAGCATGACCTTGACGCCCTCGCCGCGTTGGCGCGGTCGGTTGTCACCACGTTGGAGTTACGCCGGGCCACGGCAAATCTCCGGTCCATGACGCTGACCGACGAATTGACCCGCCTGCCAAACCGTGCGGCGTTCTTCGACGCGCTTGCGATGGCCGTGGATAGCCAGCGGCGGACGGCGCAAGTGTTCAGTGTCATCTTCATCGATCTTGATAACTTCAAACAGATCAATGACGTGCACGGCCATGTGGTCGGCGATGATGTGCTCAAGGCAGTCGCCATGGCCATTCGCAAGACAGTTCGCAGCGACGATTTGCCGGCCCGCCTGAGCGGGGATGAGTTCGCCGTCGTCCTGGCGAAAAGCGATCGCATCGCCGCCGGCTTTGTCGTGACGCGCCTGCGAGAGTCGCTGGCAACCCTGATGGCGGACGAACTGTTGCTGGTGACCGCCTCGATCGGCGTGGTGACGTTTGCGACCGCACCCGTGTCCGAAGCCGATGCCCTGGCCGCCGCGGATGCGGCGATGTACGAGGCCAAGCGGGCGGGACGCAACGGGGTGAAGTTCATCGACTACGTGCCGTCGATGCCTGACCCCGCTGCGGCAGCCGTGGCGGCGTAGCGAGCGGAACAGCTTCGGCGGTGCCGATCAGCGCGCCGCGAGCCGTCGGCCGACCGCTTCAGCCTGCGCATCGGTCATTGCCACAGGATTGAAGGTCAGCACACCGGCATCGCGTCCGCCGAGGCCGCAATGAATGGCGGGCGTGCCTGCGGCGAGCTTGCGGGCCAGGACCATCGCAGCATCAAGATCGGCGGTCCTGACGTTGAGGATCGGGATCGCACCGCCCTCGATGGATAGTCCCTCCCCGCCGGCCAGTTCGGCGATGCGTTGCAGACGGGTGAGCCAGGCGTTGCGCCGCGCCGCCTCGTCGGCGCCGGTGAAGCGCTTCAGCGCGACGCACAGCCCCGCGATCTCCTCCTTGCCCACCTTGCACGAACGGCCGATGCCGTGGTGCGGCAGGCCGCGCATCTGGCGCAGCGGGGCGAATTCGGCGGGCGGGGACCAGGCATCCTCGAAAATGTCGAGGTCGAGCATCTGCAACAGGGCGCTGGCGATGAGGTCGGCGCGGCCGGCGAGGATGCCGCTGGATTGCGGGCCGGCTATCGCCTTGCCGCCGGAGAAGCAGACGAGGTCCGCGCCTTCGTCGAGGAAGCGGTGCAGGTTGGCGGTGGGCGGTAGCTGGCCGGCGGCGTCGACCAGGACCGGCAGGCGATGCTCCCTGGCCACGGCGGCGATTTCGCGCAGGGACGGCTTGGATTGGCTGCCTGCGAGGTAATAGATGCCCGCCGTGTTTTTCGTGATCGCGGCTTCGAGTTCCCAGGGGGCGGCGTCGCGCACGCCGGGGCCGGAATAGCGGTCCGGGATGCCGATTTCGATGATGCGGGCACCGGCAACCATCAACGCCTTGTCGTACATGTTGCGCTGGCTACGCACCATCAGGAACTCGCGGCGGCCGTCCGGCACCTCCGGCAGCGCGTTCATCCGGGCGGGGTCGAGCCCGGCAAGAATGGCGGCGGTACCGAGCAACACGGCGGCACTCGCACCCGAGGTGACGATGCCGGCCTCGGCGCCGGTGGCCTCGCGAATGATGCGGCTGGCCGCGGCCTGAAGCTGGACCATGTCGACGCAGGCCAGCGACGCCTGGCGCATCGCCTCGGCCACTTCGGGCGCCATCAGGCCGCCGGAAAGCCGCGTCACGGTGCCGCAGGCGTTGATGATCTCGGGGACGCCTAGGTCGCTGTAGATGGTCATCTGCTGGGCCTGTGGTTGGTGAGGTTGAGCAGGCAAGTGGCCACTAAGGCACAAAGGCACAAAGGAGAAAGCGAAGGAAAGGCGCCCCGCCCTTCCCGCTTCCTTTGTGCCTTTGTGCCTTTGTGCCTTAGTGGCCACTTGCTTTCGGTCTTCAGGCGGCGCGGGCGAGCTGCTGGCCGCGCACCAAATCGGCGCATTTCTCGCCGATCATGATGCAGGCGGCGTTGGTGTTGCCGCTGACCATCGTCGGCATCACCGCAGCGTCGGCCACCCGCAGCCCGGCGATCCCGTGCACGCGCAACTGGTCGTCCACCACCGCCATCGCGTCCATTCCCATCTTGGCCGTGCCGATCGGATGGAAGATCGTGCCGCCATAGGTGCGGGCATACTCCATCATCTCGGCATCGCTTTGCACCGCCTCGCCCGGCAGGTATTCGCTGGCGATGAAGGCGCGCATCGACGGCTGGGCGGCGATGCGGCGGCCGAGCTTCAGCCCGTCGAGCAACACGGTGCGGTCCAGTTCCGCCGAGAGATAGTTCGGATGGATCGCCGGTGCGGCCAGCGGGTCAGCAGATTTGAGCAGGATTTCGCCGCGGCTTTCCGGCCGCAACTGGCAGACATTCTGCGAGAAGCCGGAGAACTTATGCAGCCCCTCGCCCGGCCGGTCGGCGGAGAAGCCGATGAAGTGGAACTGGATGTCCGGCGCCTCCAGCCCCGCCCGGCTCTTGGTGAAGATGCCCACCTGGCCGGCGCTGGCGGTCAGCGGGCCGGTGCGGAACAGCGCGTACTGGATGCCCATGATCGCCATGCGGGCGGGCGACATCATGATGTCATTCACCGTGATCGCCTCGGTGCATTTGTAAACGAAGCGCACCTGGTAATGGTCCTGCAGGTTCTGCCCGACCCCCGGAAGGTCATGCGCCACCTCGATCCCCTTGTCGGCCAGATGCGCGCCGGGCCCGATGCCGGACAGCATCAGCAGTTGCGGCGAGTTGATGGCGCCGCCGCACAGGATCACCTCCTTGGTCGCGCGCACCGTATGGCTCTCGCCACCCTGGCGATAGGAAACCCCCACCGCCCGCTTGCCGGCCATCAGCACCCGCTCGGCCTGGGCATGGGTGATGACGCGCAGGTTCGGGCGTTTCATCGCCGGCTTGAGAAACGCCCGGTGCGCCGACCAGCGCCGGCCGTTCTTCATGGTGTTCTGGTAGTAGCCGACGCCTTCCTGCTCCGCGCCGTTATAGTCCTCGTTGCGCGGAATCCCGACCGCCTCGGCCGACGCCACATAGGCCTCGGACAGCCGCGAGCGCGCCGCGAAATCGATCACGCTGAGCGGCCCGTCGCGCCCGCGCAGGGCATCGTCCCCTGCCCCCACGCGCCCCTCGCTGCGCTTGAAATATGGCAGCACGTCGTCCCACGCCCAGCCCTGGTTGCCGAGCTGGCGCCAGTGGTCGTAATCCGCCGGCTGGCCGCGCACATAGAGCAGCCCGTTGATGCTGGACGACCCGCCCAGAACCTTGCCCCGCGGCCAGAACAGCTTGCGGTTGTTCGCCCCGGGATCGGGTTCGGTCTCGTACATCCAGTTCACGCTGCGATCGACAATGGTCTTGCCGTAGCCGATCGGCACATGGATCCAGATATTTCTGTCTGGCCCGCCGGCCTCCAGCACCACCACGCGCACGCCGGGATCCTCGGACAGCCGGGCGGCCACCACGCACCCGGCGGACCCAGCCCCGACCACGACATAATCAGCCTCGATGGTTTCCATGACGACTCCCCGTTGCCTGGCGTCTCGACGGCGCACAGGATGCCCTGATGACCGCGATTGCGCCACCTCCCGACCTTCTGGCCGCGCTGACCCGCATGGGCATCGCCGTGCCCGCCGCCACGATGGGCGAGCAGCTCACCGGCGGCGTGTCGTCCGACATCTGGCGCATCGACCTGCCGGATGGCGCGATCTGCGTGAAGCGCGCACTGGGCAAGCTGAAAGTAGCCGCCGACTGGCGCGCGCCGGTGGGCCGCAACCGGTTCGAGGCCGAGTGGATGCGCGTGGCCGCCGCCGCCGCCCCAGGTGCGGTACCGCGCCTGCTGGGCCAGGACGAAGAAGCCGGCGCCCTGGTCATGGCCTATCTGCCAGCCGAAACCTATAAGCTGTGGAAGGCGCAGCTCCGCGACGGACTCGCCGACTCCGAATTCGCAGCGCGAGTCGGACAGCGAGTCGCTCGAGTCCATGCGGCAACATCAGCCGATTCGTCGATTCCTAATCGATTCCCAACCGACGAAATCTTCTACGACATCCGCCTCGAACCCTACCTGGTCGCCACCGCCGCCAGGCACCCCGACCGCGCCGACGCACTGCTGGCCCTGGTCGCCGCCACCCAGGCCAACAAGCACGCCCTGGTCCACGGCGATGTCAGCCCGAAGAACATCCTCGCCGGCCCCGATGGCCCGGTCTTCCTCGATGCCGAATGCGCCTGGTGGGGCGATCCCGCCTTCGACCTCGCCTTCTGTCTCAACCACCTGCTGCTGAAATGCCTGTGGACCCCTGCCGCCACGCCTGGCTTCCTCGCCTGCTTCACCGCGCTGACCGACGCCTACCGGGCCGAGATCACCTGGGAGCCCCCGGAGTCGCTGGAAGCCCGCGCCGCCCATCTCCTGCCGGGCCTGCTGCTCGCCCGGGTGGATGGCAAGTCGCCGGTGGAGTACATCACCACCGAACCGGCCCGCGACACCGTGCGCCGCACCGCCCGCGCC
>CAXNGD010000257.1:0-4804 GCA_964201575.1 Acetobacterales bacterium
ATCTGGCCGTTCTTGCGGTCCTGTTCCAGGCGCTGCCAGATCGCATCGAACTCGCCGGTGGCCATGCTCTCGGGGATCGGAAAGTCGGCCTTGGAGGCCAGCGCGTCGAGCAACAGGCGCTTGATGCGCATGCGCGAGACCTGGTCGTATTCGCGCTGGATCTGCCCGCGGATCAGATCCTTCATCTCGTCCAGCGCCTCGAAGCCGAACTTCTTGGCCAGCTCGTCATCGACCATCGGCAGCACCGGCCGCTTCAGCGCCTTGGCAGTGATGTCAAAGGTCGCATCCTTGCCGGCCAGCTCGGCGGCGCCGTACTCGGCCGGGAAGGTCACGCTGATGGTCTTCGCCTCGCCCGGGCTCATGCCCTCGAGCTGCTCGGTGAAGCCGGGGATGAACCCGCTGCCGCCCACCTCGATGTCCATGTCGCTGGCGGCCCCGCCCTGGAACGGCTCGCCATCGAGCTTGCCCAGGAAGTCGCACACCAGCACCTCGCCCTTGGCGGCCGGGCGGACCTCGGGCACATCCACCATCTCCTTGGCGCGGGCCGCCATCTCGTCCAGCGCCTTGGCCACCGCCGCGTCGCTTGGCGTTGCCTTCATGCGCACCAGTTCGATGGCGCCGAAATCGGGCATGGCGATGTCCGGCATCAGCTCCAGCTCAACCTTGAACTCCAGGTCCTGGGCCTCTTCCAGCTTGACCACATCCACCTTTGGCTGGGTCGCGGCGCGCAGGCCGCGATCGCTCAGCACCTGGCGCGTGGCGTCGTTGACGCTCTCCTCCAGCACTTCGGACATCACCGCGGTGCCGAAGCGGCTGCGTACCACGCCCATGGGAACCTTGCCCGGACGGAAACCGGCCAGTTTCACCGTCTTGGCCAGTTCGGTCAGACGGATGGTGCGCTTGCCCTCGATATCGGCCGCCGGCACCACGATGGTGTAGCCGCGCTTGAGCCCGTCGGTGAGCGTTTCGGTGACCTGCATCTGCCGGAAATCCTCGTCTAACCAGCCGCTTGCGCGGCGTTTCTCGCATTCTGCACTGCCGCGGCGTGGTGCGGGCGAAGGGACTTGAACCCCCACGGCTTGCGCCACCAGAACCTAAATCTGGCGTGTCTACCAATTTCACCACGCCCGCAGCGGCGCCCCGGCCACTGCAACCGTGAGCGCGCGGCTTTAGCGCACCCGCGCCATGCTCACAAGCCAGCGTGCAACAAGAAGCCCTAGCGGGCGCGGCTGACCGTGTAGTCGGCGACATCCATCAGATGCTGGCGCATCGCCGAGGAGGGGAAGACCGCCAATGCGCGCTTGGCCTCGGCCACGAACTCCATCGCCCGCGCCAGCGTGGCCGCGATGGCGCCATGACGCTGCATCAGCGCCATGGCATGGCCGAGATCGGCTTCGGTCTGCTCCAACCCGCCCACGGTGCGGCGCCAGAACCCCTGCTCGGCGGCATCACCGGCGTGGAAGGCATGCAGCACCGGCAGGGTGATCTTGCCCTCGCGAAAATCGTCGCCCACCGTCTTGCCCAGCGTGGCCTGGTCGGCGGCATAGTCCAGCGCGTCGTCGACCAGTTGGAAGGCGATGCCCAGGCTCATGCCGAAATCAGCCAGGCCGCGCTCCTCGGCCTCGGGCCGCTCGGCCACCACCGCGCCCACCTGACAGGCGGCAACGAACAGGGCGGCGGTCTTGCCCTTGATCACGTCCAAATACTGCGCCTCGCGGATGTCCAGGTCGTTCTGGATCACCAGCTGCAGCACCTCGCCCTCGGCAATCGTCGCCGCCGCGCGCGACAGGATGTCCAGCACCCGCAGCGAGCCGTCCTCGACCATCAGCTGGAAAGCACGGGCGAACAGGAAATCACCCACCAGCACCGAAGCCTTGTTGCCGAACACCGCATTGGCGCTGGCCAGACCGCGGCGCAACAGGCTTTCGTCCACCACATCGTCATGCAGCAGCGTGGCGGTGTGGATGAACTCCACGCAGGCCGCCAGGTTCACATGGCGGGTGCCGCCCCCCTCCTGTTGCGGATAGCCGCACAGCCGGGCGGCCGCCAGGGTCAGCAGCGGGCGCAGCCGCTTGCCGCCGGCGGCCACGATATGCGCCGCCAATTGCGGGATCAGTGCCACCGGGCTGTCCATCCGCGCCACGATCGCCCGGTTGGTGGCGGCAAGGTCGTCGTCCAGCAGATCGATCAGCGCCGTCAGCGCGTCGACGCGCCCGGCATCTGGCATCGGCATGGTCACTGGCAGGATGGCGGCGACGCCCAAGTGGCTCTCCCGAACGGGTTGCGGCAGGAATGACACGCCACGCCGGATGGATCACCATATCGGTGGCCCGGAAGAAGGGTCAAGGCAACTGCGGCTGCACAGGGACACCGGCGAACATGCAAACCGTCCTGCTGACCAACGATCCCGTGCGGCTCAGCTTCGTTTCCTCGCTGCCGCGCGACGCCGGCATCGCATGCCTGGTGTTCGACGAATTCTCCAGCGGCGTGGAAGGCAGCATCGGCGCCATTCCGCGTCGGCTGGTAGTGGCCGACGACGATGCCGCCGAGGCCCGGCTCATCCTGGTCGAGGCCGGCGAGGGGTGATTGCAGCGGACCTCACCGAGGGCACGCTCCTGGGTGGGCGGGTGCGGCATTTCCAGCCGCGCGACGGCCATCGCACCGCGCTCGAACCGGTGCTGCTGGCCGCGGCGATCCCGGCCCGGCCAGGCCAGCGCGTGCTCGAGGGCGGAACCGGCGCGGGCGGTGCGCTGCTGTGCCTGGCGGCACGGGTGGCGGGCTTGGGCGGGCTGGGGATCGAGCGCGATCCCGGCATGGCGGAGATTGCCCGGTACAACCTTGAGGCCAATGGCTTGACGGGGCTGACGGTGGAGACCGCCGATCTCACGCAGTGGACCAGCGCGAGCCGGTTCGACCATGCCTTCGCCAATCCGCCCTGGCATGACCCCAGCGGCACCGCCTCGCCCGATCGGCGGCGCGATGCGGCCCGGCGGGCCACGCCGGCGCTGTTCGCGGCCTGGGCCATGGCGCTGGCACCGGTGCTAAGGCCGCGGGGCACGCTGAGTTTCATCCTGGGGGCGGACCATCTGGCCGACGGGATGGCCGCGCTGATTGCGGCGGGGTGCGGGAGCGTTTCGATCTGTCCGCTGTGGCCCAAGCTGGGGCGGCCGGCGCGGCTGGTGGTGTTGCAGGCGATCCGCGGTGGGGCGGGGCCGACGCGGTTATTGCCCGGGCTGGTGCTGCATCAGGCCGATGGCAGCTTCACGCCGGCCGCCGATGCCATCCTGCGCGAGGGGGGGGCATTGGTGGTCTGACGCGTTGGCCAGGACAAAGGTCAGCCCAGGGCTTCCTGGGGATGGCGCAGGTACCAGAGCCGCTCATGGGCGGCGACCAGCGTGTCCATGCTACGGCGGCGGTTGATATCGGGGCTGAGCACGCGGCGGCGCAGCATCATCTCGAGGACGTGCAGCAGTTGTTCGGCCACTTCGAAATCGGCCTGGTCACAGGCGTGGTGGAAGGCGATCAGGATCTTGTCGGACAGCCGGCGGCTATGACGCGGAGGAGTGGAGGCGGCGGCGATGTCGCGGGCCCCATCGTCCTGGCGCTGATCCTCCTGGTGGTCGGTCGTGTTGTCCATGCGTCTCCTCCTGGCCCGCTTCAGGGCCGGATGGGTTGCTTAGAGGTAAATTCCCTACTGCCGGGTTTCAACTGCCGGCCGATAGTCGGGATTTCAGGGAGTCAGCAAGCTCCTGGGCCCCCACGCCCTGTCGAAACAGGGTTCGCAGGGTTCCGTCGGGGCCCAGCAGGTAAATGAAGGAAGAGTGGTCCATCAGATAGGCGCTGGCGTCCTTTGGCGTGGTCTTGGCGAAATACACCCGGTACGACCGGGCGGCGGCGGCGACCTGTTCCTTGGTGCCAGTCAGGCCGACCAGGCGGTCGTCGAACAGCTTCACGTATTCGGCCAGCGCGGCCTGGGTGTCGCGCTCGGGGTCGATGGTGATGAAGATCGGCACAATCGGCTTGCCAGCCGGGCCGAGCTTGTCCAGGGCGACGGAAATGGTTTGCAACTCGGTGGGGCAGACATCGGGGCAATAGGTGTAGCCGAAATAGACCAGCATCCAGCGGCCGCGGAAGGTCGCCTCGGTGACCGTCGCACCCTTGGTGTCGGTCAGGGCGAAGGGGCCGCCCACGGTGACGCCGCCAGGGATGGCCGCGCCCAGGTTTTCCAGGCGCAGCTTGCCGAGGTCACCATCGGTGAACCACACAACGCCCCAACCGGCGCTCAGCAGGGCGATCAGCCCAAAGGCGGCATAGCGGATAGTCTTTAGCATTGGTTTCCCTTGGCGGCACGGTGGCATCAGATACACCGCTAGGAAGTACTTTGTAACGTGGCTTGGAACAATTCCGAGAGAGCCACGTCAAACCGGTGTGACTTCGCTCACTGTACGGGAAGAATCGCACCATCTGGTTGCGGTGTCTCGAAGACGTGATCGGAAAAGGCGTCCTCCCACGTGCCGGTGGTGGAGGCCTTGCTGTACTCGGTGGAGCGGTTCTCGAAGAAATTGGCGTGTTCCGGGGCGTTCAGCATGTCGTCCAGCCAGGGCAGCGGGTTGGCTTCGACATGGTACAGCGCGTCCAGGCCGAGCTGGGTCAGGCGGCGATCGGCGATGAAGCGGATGTACTGCTTGACCTCGGCGGCGGTCATGCCCTCGACGGCACCGAACTCGAAGGCGAGGTCGATGAAGGCGTCCTCGTGGTCGACGATGGTGGCGCAGGTCAGGTAGATGTCCCGGCGCAGCTCTTC
>CAXNGD010000258.1:0-4799 GCA_964201575.1 Acetobacterales bacterium
GCGTAGCCTTAGCTGGCGACGAACCATCGAAGCGTTCGCAAACGCCGCCTCCCCAGAGGCATGGATCAGGGCAGCAGCAGGCTTGGGGCCGTATCAACAGAGTTCAACATAAGAGCGAAGTTTTTTGGTTCTTTTTTTCAAAAAAGAACACTGAGGAAACACTTCTTTTTGAAAAAAGAAGCAAAATTTTTGAAAAAAGAAGCGAAAACTTTTATTCGTTTTGTTGGTTTGGTGGGCGATTGGCTTCGCGGTCTTGCCGTATCTCGACTGCGGCGTTGATCGGGCGCGGGTTCGGCTGGCTTGTGCCCATGCGATCCAGGAGTCATCGGAGGGGGTGCATGAGGGGATGTTCGACTGAGGCAAGAGTTTGATCTGGATCAATGCGCAAGGGGGCGGCGGACGAGATTTGCCCCAACGCAGCAAGGGATCAGCCCCATGACATCAGGTGAACAACTCTACCTCGTCGTCGTGCTTGCCACTTTTGGCGGGTTCGGACTTTGGTTGGCATATAATACGTGGCGCTTCGACCGGCGTCGCGCGGGCAGGCCGGAAGCGCGGCGCTATGAGGAAGCCCCGCACGGGATGATCGGCGCCAGCGCTGACTGACCGGTTGGCCGGCCGCCCCCCACGGTCGAGCGGGTCCAGGGCTTCCCTTCGGGGAAGCCCTTTTGCGTTTGGCTACTCGACGGTGACGGATTTGGCGAGGTTGCGCGGCTGGTCGACGTCGGTGCCTTTCAGCACGGCGACGTGATAGGCGAGTAGCTGGACCGGGATGGCGTAGAGGATCGGGGCGACGAAGGGATCGACCTTTGGCATCACGATCACATCCACCGCGATGCCGCGCAGTTTCTCGGCGCCTTCGGCGTCGCTCAGGACGATGATCTGGCCACCGCGGGCGGCGGCTTCCTGGACGTTGGAGGCGGTTTTCTCGAAGAGCGGGCCGCTGGGGGCGATGGCGATGATCGGCACGTTCTTGTCGATCAGGGCGATCGGGCCGTGCTTCATTTCGCCGGCGGCGTAGCCTTCGGCGTGGATGTAGCAGATTTCCTTGAGCTTCAGGGCGCCTTCGAGGGCGATGGCGTAATTGGCGCCGCGGCCGAGATACAGCACGTCACGTGCTTCGGCGACGCGGCGGGCGACGCGCTGGATGGCGGCGGTGTTGTCCAGCACGTCCACCGCGGCGGCGGGGACGGCGAGCAGGGCCTGGGTGAGGGCGGCCTCGCGGGCGGCGTCGATGGCGCCGCGGGCGCGGGCGGTGGCGATGGCGAAGCAGGCCAGGACGGTGAGCTGCGCGGTGAAGGCCTTGGTGGAGGCGACGGCGATTTCCGGGCCGGCGATGGTTTGCAGGACGGCGTCGGAATAGCGCGCCATGGTGCTTTCGGGGACGTTGACCACCGAGAGGACCGGCATGCCCTGGGACTTCATGTAGTTCAGGGCGGCGATGGTGTCGGCGGTTTCGCCGGACTGGCTGACCAGCAGGCCGAGGCTGTTGGGGATGGCGGGCGGCTCGCGGTAGCGGAATTCGCTGGCGACATCGACATCGGCGGGCAGGCGGGCGATTTCCTCGATCCATTGGCGGCCGGCGAGGACGGCGAAATAGGAACCGCCGCAGGCGCTGAGGCTGACGCGGGTGACCGCGGTGATGTCGAAGGGCAGGGGCGGCAGGCGGACGGCGCGGGTGGCGGGGTCGACCATCTGGTGCAGCGTGTCGCCGATGACGCCCGGGTGTTCGTGGAGTTCCTTCTCCATGAAGTGGCGGTAATTGCCCTTGCCGACCAGGGCGCCGGACAGGGCGGTGAGTTTGATCTCGCGCTGAATTTCGGCGTTGGCGGCGTCGAAGAACTGCGCGGTGTCGCGGCTGAGGACGGCCCAGTCGCCGTCGCGCAGGAAGGCGATGCGGCGGGTCAGCGGGGCGAGGGCGAGGGCGTCCGAGCCGATGAACATCTCGCCCTCGCCGAAACCGACGGCCAAGGGCGCGCCGTGGCAGGCGCCGACCAGGAGTTCCGGGTGGCCGGCGAAGACCATGGCCAGGGCGTAGGCGCCTTCGAGCCGGGCCAGGGCGGCGCCGGCGGCTTCGACCGGGGTTATGCCGCGGCGCAGATGCAGGTCGACCAGCTGGGCGACGGTTTCGGTGTCGGTTTCGCTGGTGAAGACCTGGCCGGCGGCTTCGAGCTCGGCGCGCAGTTCGGCGTGGTTCTCGATGATGCCGTTATGCACGATGGCGACGCGGGCGGTGCCGTGTGGATGGGCGTTGGACTCGGTGGGGGCGCCGTGGGTGGCCCAGCGGGTGTGGCCGATGCCGGTGGTGCCGGCGAGCGGTTGCTGGTCCAAGATGGCGGCGAGGTTGAGCAGCTTGCCCGGCGCGCGGCGGCGTTCGATATGGCCGTTGATCAGGGTGGCGATGCCGGCGCTGTCGTAGCCGCGGTATTCCAGGCGGCGCAGGGTTTCCAGCACCAGCGGGGCCGCCGGGCGGGTCGCGATCACGCCGATGATGCCGCACATGGGCCGTCAGTCCTTGTTGTTGATTCGAGGCTAGGGTTTTGACGTTTTGCGTCGGGAGGCCCGGAAGGCAGCGGCGCGGCCGGGTTTGGTGTCCTGGCGGGCGCGGCCGAAGGCCATGGCGTCCGGTGCGACGTCTTCGGTAATGACGCTGCCGGCGGTGACGAAGGCGCCGTCGCCGATCGCCACCGGGGCGACCAGGGTGGAGTTGGAGCCGACGAAGACATCGGCGCCGATGGTGGTGCGGTGCTTGGCGAAGCCGTCGTAGTTGCAGGTGATGGTGCCGGCGCCGATGTTGCTGCGAGCGCCGACCGCGGCATCGCCGATATAGGCGAGGTGGTTGGCCTTGGCGCCGCGGCCCAGGGTGGATGCTTTCACTTCGACGAAGTTGCCGACATGGGCCGTCTCGCCGATATCGGCGCCGGGGCGCAGCCGGGCGAAGGGGCCGATCATGGCGCCGGCGCGGATGGTGCAGCCTTCGAGGTGGCAGAAGGCGCGGATCTCGACATCGGATTCGACGGTGACGCCGGGGCCGAAGACGACGTTGGGGGCGATGGTGACGTCCTGGCCGAACTGCGTGTCGGCGCAGAGGAAGACGGTGTCTGGCGCGGTCATGGTCACGCCGGCGTCCATGGCGCGCAGGCGCAGCGCCTGTTGGACGGTGGTTTCGGCGACGGCGAGTTCGGCGCGTGAGTTGATGCCGCGCAGCTCGTCTTCGGTGCCCAGGACGGCGGCGACGCGATGGCCATCGGCGCGGGCCAGGCCGACGAGGTCGGTCAGGTAGAATTCGCCGGCGGCGTTGTCGTTGCGCACCGCGGCGAGCCAGCGCGCCATGTCGGCGGCGGGGCCGCAGAGGACGCCGGCATTGCAGAGGCCGATGTGGCGCTCGGCGGGGCTGGCGTCCTTGAACTCGACGATGCGTTCGACGTTGTCTTCTGGGCCGACCACCCGGCCGTAGCGGGCGGGGTCGGCTGGGCGCATGGCGAGGAGCGCCAGGCCGGCGCCGTCCTGGCGGCGGGCCAAAAGCGCGCGCAGGGTTGCTTCGGAGATCAATGGGTTGTCGGCGTAAAGCACCGCGACATCGCCGGGGCCGAACTGCGCGGCGGCTTGCAGGGCGGCGTGGGCGGTGCCCAGGCGTTCGGTCTGTTCGACACAGGCGTGGGGGGCGGCGAGCTTTCGCACCGCGTCCATGTCTGGGCCGACGACCACGATGATGCGGTCGAACACGGCTTCGCAGGTTGCCAGCAGGTGGCGCAGCATCGGCCGGCCGGCGATCGGGTGCAGGGTTTTGGGCAGCGCCGACTTCATCCGCGTGCCGAAACCGGCCGCCAGCACGACCGCCGTCGTGGGAAGGGCAGGGGGTGTCGCGGTGCTCATTGCGGGGTGGAGTAGCGGGCTGGCCAGGGTCGTGTCAAAGGATGCGGGATTGGGCGTGGTTTTGGTTGTCCTGTGGTGGAGGCTCGAGTCTGGATGCAACCCCTGATGGTCTTCGATCTCGATGGCACGCTGGTGGATTCAGTGCCGGACCTGGCAGCCGCGCTGAACCGGTTGATGGCCAGCCGGGCGCTGGCGCAGTTCGCGCGGCCGGAGGTTGCGCGGATGGTGGGGGACGGGGCGCGGGTGCTGGTGGAGCGGGCCTTTGCCGCGCGCGGCGGGGTGCCGGATGCGGCGGCGGTGGCGGATTTCCTGGTGGACTACAGCGCCAATGCGGCCAATGAAACCCAGCCCTATCCCGGGGTGCACGACACGCTGCGCCGCTTCGCCGCGGCGGGGTGGCGGATGGCGGTTTGCACCAACAAGCCCGAAGTGCCGGCGCGCACGCTGTTGGAGGCGCTGGCGCTGGCGCCGTTTTTTGCCGCCGTGGGTGGGGGCGACAGCTATCCGGTGCGCAAGCCCGATCCCGGCCACCTGCGCGCGACCATCGAGGCCGCGGGGGGTTCGCCCGGCATGGCGGTGATGGCGGGGGACCATCATAACGACATGCTGGCGGCCGGGGGGCTGGGGATGCCGAGCGTTTTTGCCGCCTGGGGGTATGGGCCGGCGGAGACCGGGGCGCATGCCTCGGCGACGGCGTTGGCATTTCCGGAGTTGTTTGAGTTGGCGGTTCGGTTGAGGGGGTAGGAAGAATCTTCTTTTTCTGAAGAAAAAGAAGGCGGATTCAAGTTTGGGAGCGAACGCCGCCGGGGGGCGTGTTTCCTGCCGCGGCTGCGGCAGCGAGAAGGCTGGCAAATTGCTCGCCTGGAGTGGCGTAGTCGAGCGTTTTCCTGGGGCGGTCGTTGAGGCTGGCGGCCACCATGTCG
>CAXNGD010000259.1:0-4794 GCA_964201575.1 Acetobacterales bacterium
GTCAACAGCCGCACCGAACGCCTCAAGGACATGCTGCGACACCACCGCGGTGTCGCCACCCGATACCTCGGCAACTACCTCAACTGGTTCCACCTCGCCACACTCAACCCAAACCCCAACAGCCGAGCCTGTCTCAGCGCAGCTCTCGAGCATAATCAGGCCGGAATAGCCCATGCATAGAGAGTGAGAACAGAGCCAAGTTTTTTGGTTCTTTTTTTCAAAAAAGAACTTCTTTTTGAAAAAAGAAGCAAAAAGTTTCATCCATTGGCGCCGTGCCATGGTTGATGTCACGGCCAAGGGCCTGTTAAGCCTCAACATCCTCAACTTCGCCAGGCTCCTCCGCCGGGCCGGGTTGCCGATCGGGCCGGCGGACATGCTGGCGGCGCAGCAGGCCATGACCAGCATCGAAATCGGCCGCCGCGCCCAGGTCCAGACCGCGCTGCGCACCACCATGGTCCATCGCCACGAGCACCAGGACATCTTCGACCAAGCCTTCAAGCTCTACTGGCGCGCCGCCGAAAACAACGAGGTGCTGGAGGCGCTGGACAAGCTCTCCGGCCCCAAGCCGCCGCCGGAAAAAGCCCCGCCAGGCGCCCGCCGCCTCGCCGAGGCCATGGCGGCCAAGCAGGAAAAACCCACCCCGCCCGAGGAGGCACAGGAGGAAATCGACGCCGTCCTGACCGTCTCGGAACACGAGAAGCTGCAGGAGATGGATTTCGAGGCGATGAGTGCCGCCGAGATCGCCAACGCCAAGCGCGAAATCGCCAAGCTGCATTTGCCGCTAGATGCCAAGCGCACCCGCCGCCACCGCCCGGACCCCACCGGCCCCGCCTTCGACCTGCGCGCCACCATCCGCGCCTCCCTGCGCACCGGTGGCGAGATCTTTTCGATTGCCCGCACGCGAAAAGTCACCCGCCCGCCACCCCTGGTCGTGCTCTGCGACATCAGCGGCAGCATGGCCCGTTACGCCCAGATTTTATTGCATTTCCTTCACGCCGTCGCCAATGACCGCGACCGCGTCCACACCTTCCTGTTCGGCACAAGACTGTCCAACATCTCCCGCCAGCTCCGCCACCGCGACCCGGAAGTCGCCTTTCAGATGGTGTCGAAGATCGTGCCGGACTGGTCCGGCGGCACCCGCATCGGCGAGGCGCTGGAAGCCTTCAACCGGCACTGGTCGCGCCGCGTGCTCGGCCAAGGCGCCATGGTCCTGCTGGTCACCGACGGGCTGGACCGCGACGGCGCCGCCGGCCTGGCCGAGAACATGGAGCGCCTGCACAAATCCTGCGCGCGGCTGGTCTGGCTCAACCCGCTCTTGCGCTGGGACGGCTTCGAGCCGAAATCACAGGGCATCCGTGCGATGCTGCCGCATGTCGACGAGTTCCGCACGGTGCATAATCTCGCCAGCCTGCGCGCCCTGGTCACCTCGCTTTCCGCGCCACCAGACCTGCGCGCCATGGACAAATGGAGGCTTGCCGCATGAGCCATACTTCCGATGACGTCCTCGCCACCGCGGCCGCCTGGCGCGCCGCTGGCGAACTGGTCGCGGTCGCCACCGTGACCGAAACCTGGGGCTCCTCCCCCCGCCCGGCCGGCAGCCAGCTCGCGGTGACCAAATCGGGCCGCATGGCTGGCTCGGTCAGCGGCGGCTGCATCGAAGGTGCCGTCGCCGAAGTGGCGATGAAAACCATCGAGACCGGCATCCCCCAATTGCTGGATTTCGGCATCACCGACGAGCGCGCCTGGGAAGTCGGCCTGGCCTGCGGCGGCAAGCTGAAGGTCTTCGTGGAGAAGCTGGCATGACCCCCGAACTCCTCGCCGCCCTCACCGCCGCCCGCGAGGCCAAACGCCCGGTCGTCGTCGCCACCCGCCTGCCAACCGGCGAACAACTGCTCCTGCCCGACCCCACCGCCCCCGCCGACCTCACCGAAGCCGCCGCCCGCGCCCTGGACCGCGACGAATCCGGCACAGTGACGCTGACGAAAGAAGGGGGCGGCAACCAGGCCTGGTTCCTCCACGCCTACAACCCGCCCCTGCGCCTGATCGTCGTCGGGGCCGTCCACATCGCCCAGGCCCTGGTCCCAATGGCCGCCCATCTCGGCCTCGCCGTCGTCGTCGTCGACCCCCGCCGCTCCTTCGCCACCGAAGAACGCTTCCCGAACGTCACCGTCTCCACCGACTGGCCGGACGAAGCGCTCGACGCCCTCGTGCCAGACGTCCGCACCGCCATCATCACCCTCACCCACGACCCCAAGCTCGACGACCCAGCCCTCGACCGCGCCCTCAAATCTCCCGCCTTCTACATCGGCTCCCTCGGCAGCCGCCGCACCCATGCCCGCCGCGTCGCCCGCCTCAAGGAACTCGGCCACTCCGACGCCGCCATCGCCCGCATCAAAGGCCCGGTCGGCCTGGACCTCGGCGCCGTTACCGCCCCCGAAATCGCCGTCGCCATCCTCGCCGAGTTCGTCGCCGCCCGCCGCAACGGGGCGCTGGCCCCCAAGATCGCCGAGCGCGCCGCCGCGTGATCTTCGCCAGCTTCAAGCTGGACGAGGCCGCGGGCACCGTCCTCGCCCACTCCCACCGCACCCAGGATCGCGTCCTGAAAAAGGGCACGATCCTGGACGAAGCCGCCATCGCCGCCCTGCGCGCCACCGGCCGCACCGAAGTGATCGCCGCCCGCTTCGAACCCGGCGACATCGCCGAAAACGAGGCCGCCGCCCGACTGGCCGCCGCCGTCACCGGCCCGCGCATCTCCGCCGGCCGCGCCGGCACCGGCCGGGTCAACCTCCACGCCGACGCCGCCGGCCTCCTGATCGTCGATTCGCCACGACTCCGCCGAATCAATCGAGTCGACGAGTCGCTGACCATCGCCACCTTGCCGGACTCGGCCGTGGTCGCCCCCGGCGACATGCTCGCCACCATCAAGATCATCCCCTTCGCCGTCCCCGGCCCCGTCCTCGCCCGCGCCGAAACCCTGGCCCGCGACGGCGTCCCCCCCTTCGCCCTTCACCCCTTCCGCCGCCTCACCGTCGGCCTCGTGCTCAGCGAACTGCCTGGCCTCAAGGAATCCGTCCTCGCCGGCACCATCGAGGCCACCGAGGCCCGCATCCACGCCCTCGGCGGCCGCATGCTCCCCTCCCGCCGCTGCGCCCACACCACCGCCGCCATCGCCGCGGCCCTCCAGGAACTCCTCGCGGAAGGTGCGGACCTCCTCCTGGTCGCCGGCGCGTCGGCCACCGTCGACCGCCGCGACGTCGGCCCGGCAGGAGTCGTGGCAGCCGGCGGCCGCATCATCCATTTCGGCATGCCCGTCGACCCCGGCAACCTCATCTGCACCTGCGAAATCGGGGCCAAACCAGCCCTCGTCCTGCCCGGCTGTGCCCGCTCGCCCAAGCTGAACGGCATCGATTGGGTCCTGCGCCGCCTCTTCGCCGGCCTCCCCGTCGACAGCGACGCCCTGGCCGCCATGGGCGTCGGCGGCCTGCTCAAAGACACCGACGCCCGCCCCCTGCCCCGCGCCCGCGCCGCCCCCAAGCCCGCAGCACCGGCCCCGCCGACGATCGCCGCCCCCACCATCGCGGCAATCATCCTCGCCGCCGGCAAATCCACCCGCATGGCCCCCTGGAACAAGCTCCTAGTCACCGATCGCGGGGGAAAACCGATGATCGCCCGCGTGGTGGACAACGTCCTGTCCTCGTCCGCCCGCCCCGTCATCGTCGTCACCGGCCACCGCGCCGACGACATCAAAGCGGCCCTGGCCGGCCGTCCGGTCACCTTCGTCCCCAGCCCCAACTACGAAGCCGGCCTGTCCGAAAGCCTCAAATCCGGCATCGCCGCAATCCCCGAAACCGCCCGCGCCGCCATCGTCTGCCTCGGCGACATGCCCCTGGTCACCGGCCGCCTCATCGACCGCCTGCTCGCCGCCCACGACACCGACGAAGGCCGCCTGATCGCCGTGCCCACCCACCAGGGCCAACTCGGCAACCCCATCCTCTGGGACCGAAAATTCTTCCCCGACCTCCTCGCCATGACCGGCGACGGCGGCGGCGGCCGCCGCATCATCCGCGAGAACGCCGAAGTCGTGACCGAAATCGACGTCAACGACGACGCCGTCCTGCGCGACTTCGACACCCGCGAAAGCCTCGAAACCCTGCCCCCACGCCTGCGTCCCGCCGATGTCGCCTGACAACACCTGGCGCCCCATGCGCCCCACCGACCTCCAAACCGTCGAGCACCTCGGCAACGCCATCCACCTCGACCACCAAGAAGACGCCGCGATCTTCGCCGAACGCCTCCACCTCTGCCCCCAAGGCTGCCACGCGCTGGACGGCCCCGCCGGCCTGGCCGGCTACATCATCAGCCACCCCTGGCACAGCAACAGCCCACCACCGCTCAACACCCTGCTCGGCGCCCTGCCCGTCCCCGCAGCCACCTGGTACATCCACGACCTCGCCCTGCACCCCAGCGCCCGCGGCAGCGGCGCCGCCCCCGCCATCATCGCCCAGCTCGCCGCCCACGGCCGCATCGAACTGATCGCCGTCGGCGCCTCACCCCGCTTCTGGGCACGCCAAGGCTTCCGCCCAGCCCCGCTGCCGGAGGCCAAACTGGCCAGCTACGGCACCGGGGCGCAGTTCATGGTCAAAGGATAATACCAACCGCCCCAACCTCGGACTCTCGGCTGTTTCCAACGGTGGCATTCTCTGATTCCCTCGTCTCTGGCTGCGATTCGCGGCGTTGAGGGCGGTCATGGGCACGGCGATCACGATCACCAATCTGGCGCACTCATCGTCTTCG
>CAXNGD010000260.1:0-4764 GCA_964201575.1 Acetobacterales bacterium
CCGCACGCTCCAGCCGTCCTGCAAACGAAGCTCAATCGTCGTCCGATCAACAATCGTCAGCGCGCGTCGGTGAGAACCCATCGGGACACCCTATCCTATAGGGCCTCCCGGCGGCGTTCGCTCCCAAACTTGAATCCGCCAAGCAAAAACTTTCATTCGTGAAGCGCCATGCGACTCTTCAGCCAAACTCTCCGGCGTAACTGCCACGGATACGAAAACGAACGGGATCAAATGGCCGCCGCAAGGAAGCGTGTTCTTTTTTGGAAAAAAGAACCAAAAAACCTTTCATCCCTTCGCCCGATATCCGACACGGGGCAAACAGATAAAGTCTTTTTGCTTCTTTTTCTTCAGAAAAAGAAGACTCTTACTGCCGATACAGCCCCACGCCGCGCGCGCGCAGCGCCTTCCACAACCGCCAGCGGAACGCTGCATACGCCACCACCGCAGCACCGATGGCGATCGGGATCAGCATCAACGCGAACCACAGCGCAAACGCCGCCATGGCCAATCCGGCCGCCACTACGCCCACCACAATGGCATAGCGCAGGATGCGCGTGGCCCAAGGCGTCGGCGGCGGAGTACGAAACTCCCCGTCCGGCGTCATGTCGATGGTGCGGCCATCATCGCTGGCGCGGCCCATGCGGTGCAAGATGATCTTCATGCCCATGACGTGGCCTTTCGGCGATAAGGGGTCAAGCGCCCGCCGGCTTAAGCTTTCGTCACCCAGATACCGCGCGTCAATCGGCTTGATTTTGTATATACAAACGCCTAGACAAACGCATACGCATCGCCGGCTTCGATTGGGATTATGCCAACTGGCCAAAATGCGGCAAACACGGCGTGACCCGGGCCGAGATCGAGACCGCACTGTCTGGCCAGCCGGAAATATACCCCGATCCCGCCCATTCAGGCACCGAACAACGCTTCCTCGCCATCGGCCAAACCGCCGCAGCCCGTCACGTCCTTGTCGCCTTCACGCTGCGCCACCACGCCGGACGATCCCTCATCCGCCCCATCAGCGCCCGTTTCATGCACGCCAAGGAGGTCCGCCACTATGAGCACCGCCAATAAAATCCCGCTCCTGATGACCGATGAAGACGCCGAGCGCTTCGTGGACCAGGCCGACCTGACCAAGTTCGACCTCTCCGGCTTCAAACCGGCACAGTTCGAATTCGAGAAGAAAGCCGCACAGATCAACATGCGCGTGCCAAAGCCGCTGCTGGAAGCCGTGAAGACCAAGGCCCAGGCGCGCGGCATGCCCTTCACCCGCTACATCCGCATGCTGATGGAACGAGATGTCGCCGGGCGATAGGGTCGGAAGGCAAGAAGCGCGGCGGACACGCAAACATCCGCCGCGCCGGAAAAATCAGTTCTTGTAGAACCACGTCTCTGGATGCGCCCCGCCCGGCGTGCGGCAATGCTGGGCGATGCAGTTACGGCTGGGCACGTTGCCCAGCTTGTTGCTCACCAGCCGCACCCCCATCAGCGCCGGCGATTGCCCGACGGTGCCGATGGCGTATTGCTGGTCGATCAGGATCTTCCAGATCTCCTGCGCCGTCTTGATCCGCTCATCGGATTTCTGCCCGGCCGCCGCACTGAACAACTCCATGATCTTCAGGATGTTCGGGTCCTCGGGCTTCACCCCCTGCGCGCCCCCGGTGGCGAACCACAGCGCATGGGCCGGCCCCATGAACGCCTCGGTCGGGTCCACCGGAATGGCGTGGCGCGGGAATAGGTACAGCAACTCGGTGCCGCCGTTGTTCCACACCATGATGTGATGCTCGTTGTTCTTGGTCCGCGTCATCGCCAGGTTGCGCTCGGTGTCGCGAACATCGGCCTGGATGCCGACCTTGCTCCACTGGTCCGCCACCATCTCGCTGATCTTCGGCCACGGCAGGAAGGCCTGCACCGCCTGGACCTGGATACGCAGGCGCTGGCCGTTATCGGTGCGAACGCGAAACCCCTGGCTGTCCTTCTTCGTCAGCCCGATCCGGTCGAGCATCTCGTTGGCCATCTTCACATCATAGGTCGACCACTTATCGCGCCAGCCCGCGCCGGGATAGTACGGCAGCGACTCGCCCGGTGCCGCCGACCCAGGCGTCGCCACCCCGAGCCAGAACGTCTCGTTCAACTGCTTGCGATCGATCGCCAGCGACAGCGCCCGGCGGAAATCCGCGTTGCGCAACCACTTGGCAATCTCGGCATCACCATCAAAACTCTGGTTGAAGTGATAAATGGCGTCAGCGCCGTTCAGCGCCAGATCCAGATGCACCTTGTAGTTGCCGCGCCCCTGGTTCTCCAGCAGCACCGGCAGCTTGCCGATATCGATATGCCGCTCCTGCAGATCATACTCGCCGCCCATCGCCCTGAGGTTCAGCACCTCCAGGTTCTCGGCCAGCGTCATGATCACCCGGTCCATGTACGGCAGCTGGTTGCCCGCCGTGTCGACTGCCCAGTAGAACGGATTGCGCTCCATCACCCAGATCGACTTGTTGATCGGCTCCACCGTCCGCCACGGCCCCAGCACCGGGACCGCCGGATTGCGCGTCCAGTCCTTCATGAAATGCAGCCGCGACAGCCAGTTGTCGAACCCCGCCGCCTTGGCCGCCGCATTGGCTGCCTCCACCCCGCCGGCAAATTTCGGCAGCAGCGGCTTGAGGTAATGGGCAGGGGCATAGGCCCCATGGCTGCGCCCGTTGGACTGCCGCACCGCCTGCCCGCCGCCGATCAGCGTGTCGCCGGCCATCAGCTCCTCGAACAGGAAGAACGGCACGTCGAATTCCCAGCGCACGGTGTAGTCGTCGACCTTCACCATCCGCCCGGGCTTGCCGGCCGGCGTCATGTCGGGGATCGGCGTCGGCGTGATGTCCTTGTTGCCGTAGATCTCCTCGTACCAGAACAGGAAATCGCCCGCCGTCATCGGCGCCCCGTCGCTCCAGCGCAGCCCGCGCCGCAGGTGCAGGGTAAAACTCTTCCCGTCGGCACTCTGCTCCCAGCCCTTGGCCAGCGACGGCAGCGGCTTGGCGCCGGTGTGGTCGACCAGCAACGGCCGGTCGGACGCATTCAGCCGGTTGCCGTTCTCGTCATCGCCCGGCCCGGTGAAGCCGCGCCGCCAGGTGCCGCCATACTTGCCAATTTCGCGCACCGGCTGGATCACCATCAGGTCCTGCGGCAGCCGGTCCTTCACCGCCGGCAGCTTGCCTTCCTTGGCCAGCGCGGCCAGCGCCGGCGCCTCCTGGAACGCCTTCGGCCATTTGGCGGGGTCGGTGACGATGGTGATGCCCTCGGGCGTGCCCACCAGGCCGGATTGGCCCAGCTGGGCCTGGGCGCGCGCATCGGGCGCCATCGCCAGCAGCGACACCCCCATGAACACGGTCGCCAGCCAGCGCATATGCCGCATCTTTCCCCCCTGCCCTGGCCTGTGGCCAGCACGCGTTATCGTTGCGCCGAACTGAACGCCGTTTCCGCCGGTCCGGTCAAGCAATCTGCGTCAGGCGGGGCCAACCACCAGCGTGGTGCCGTCCACGTCGACCACTTTCAGCACCGCTTGCGGCTCCGGCGCCTCGGCGCCGCTGGCCAGCCGCGCGCTCCAGTCGCTGTCGCTTAGCCGCACCCGCGCGGTGCGGCCATGGATCTCCAGCACCACCACCTCGCGCCCGACCAGCCCGGAAGCCGGCGTGTTGATCAGCGCCGCCTTGCGCGGCGAGCGCACGCGCAGCCCAACGGCAATGCTGATCGCGGCGAACATCGCGAACACCACCACCTGCCAGGCGAAGCTGGGCTCCGCCACCTGGACCACCAGCCCGGTGCCCAGCGCCGCCAGCCCCAGCCACATCAGGAACGCCCCCGGCACGACCACTTCGGCCAGCATCAGCACCAGCCCGGCGATCAGCCACAGCACAGCGTGCGGCAGGTCCATCATCTCACGCCCCCGCGTTCGGCACCGATCCGCCACCACCCGCCGGCAAAGGCGGCGGAAATGGCGATGACGATGGCGGCAAGGCGGGCCGCGACGGCGGCGGCGTCGGCGGTGCGCGCAGCAATTCCATCGCCTGGGTGATCCCGCCGGCCATGGCGGTTGCCTCCATCGGCACCAGCACCAGCCGGCTGCCGGGGCTGTCCACCACCTTGGCAAACGCGGTCACATAGCGGTCGGCGATGAAGTAGCGCAGCGCCGCCTCGCCCCCGTTGGCAGCGGCAGCGGCAACCACCTTGGTCGCCTCCGCCTCCGCCTGGGCCAGCCGCTCGCGCGCCTCGGCATCGCGGTTCGCGGCCTGCTGCCGGCCCTCCGCGGCCAGGATCAGGCTCTGCTTCTCGCCCTCCGCCCGCATCACCGCGGCCTGGCGGTCGCCCTCGGCGGCGGCCACCGTGGCACGGCGCTGGCGCTCGGCGGTCATCTGCATGTTCATCGCCCGGATCAGGTTCTCCGGCGGCTCGATGCGGCGGATCTCCACCCGGCTGACCTTGACCCCCCACGCCTCGGTGGCGCCATCCAGGATCACCAGCAGCTGGGTGTTGATCCGCTCGCGCGACGACAGCGCGGCGTCGAGTTCCAACTCGCCGATCACCGCGCGGATATTGGTCATCGCCAACGTCGACAGCGCCTTTTGTAGGTCGGTGACCTGGTACGCCGCCTTGGACGCATCCATCACCCGGTAGTAGATCACCCCGTCAACGGCGACGGTGGCGTTGTCCTTGGTGATCACCGACTGCTCGGGAATATCCAGCACCTGTTCCTGGACGTTCAGCTTGCGCCCCACCCGG
>CAXNGD010000261.1:0-4760 GCA_964201575.1 Acetobacterales bacterium
CAACTGGTTCCACCTCGCCACACTCAACCCAAACCCCAACAGCCGAGCCTGTCTCAGCGCAGCTCTCGGGCATAATCAGGCCGGAATAGCCCATGCATAGAGAGTGAGAACAGAGCCAAGTTTTTTGGTTCTTTTTTTCCAAAAAAGAACATGCTTACCTTCTAAAACCCGCGAAATTCGGTGAACCCCGCCGCCGGCACGCGTTCGGTGCGCAGGCGGTTGGCGGGCGCGTTGGGGTCTTCGTGGCCGAGGGCGACGCCGCAGATGACGAGGTCTGACTCCGGGAGGTTGAGCAGGCGGCGGATGTTGTCGCCGAACTGGGCGAAGATGGCCATGTGGCAGGTATCCAGGCCGCGGGCGCGGGCGGCGATGGCGATGTTTTGCAGGAACATGCCGTAGTCGATCCAGGAGCCTTTTTCGAGCTTGCGGTCGATGACGCAGATCAGGCCGACGGGGGCGCCGAAGAAGCGCAGATTGTAGGCGGCCTGGGCCTTCATCTTGTCGGTTTCGCCGCGGGCAATGCCGAGATTGCTGTAGAGGTCCCAGCCGATCTTGCGGCGGCGGGACTGGTAGGGCTCGAAGAAGGGGTCGGGGTAGTAGCGGTAGTCGCGGTCGGTGACGACGAGGCCGGCGAGGAATTCGGCGGAGAGGGCTTCGCGGAAGGTGTCCAGCGGTTGGCCGGCCAGGGCGATGGCGCGCCAGGGTTGCATGTTGGTGCCGCTGGGGGCGCGGGCGGCGACGTTGAGGAGGTGTTCGACGGTTTCGCGTTCGATGGGCGTGGGGAGGAAGCCGCGGATGGCGCGGCGGGAGAGGATGGCGGATTCGGCGGGGTTGGCGGGGGGGATGTCGCCGGGGAGGAGCATGGGGGTGTCGGTCATGGCTGGCGGCTTCCGTTTGGCGGGGGTGGGGCGAAGACGGTACGGGCCTCGATGGCCAGGACGTCGGTGGGGCGGGGGACGGGGGTGGGGTCGGGTTCGCCGGCGTGCTTTGGGCGGCCGATGGCGGCGAAGAAGGTTTCCAGGCCGTTGGGCAAGATGAGCCAGAGGAAGACAAGGTCGGATTCGCCGTCGTTGATGAACATGTGGCGGCGGTTGCGGCCGAGGAAGAAGGTGGAGCCGGGTTGCATGGGGTGGTCGGCACCTTCGATCACGGCGCGGCCTTGGCCGGAGACGACGTGGATCAGTTCTTCGTTGCGGTCATGGGCGTGTTCGCGGACGTGGCCGCCGGGGGCGACGGTTTGGCGGCCGAAGCCGAATTTGGTTTCCATGGCGACCATGTCCGGGGCCATCAGGATGTCGATGAAGCCGTTGGCGGGAACGGGTTGCCAGTGGCTCTGGCCTTGTCCGGGTTGGACGACGTGGATGGGGCCGAGGTCTGTGGTCATGCGAGGATCCTTTCGACGGCGGCGATTTCGGCGGGGGACAGGCGCAGGCCGAGTTTGCTGCGGCGCCAGACGATGTCTTCAGCGGTTTGGGCGAATTCGTGGGTCTGGAGGTAGCGGATTTCGGCTTCGGTGAGGTCGGCGCCGAGTGTTGCGCCGAGGTCTTCAAGGCTTGTGGCGCCGTTGAGCAGGAGGGCGGCCTTGGTGCCGTAGGCGCGGACCAGGCGGCGGGCGGTGGGCTCCGGCAGGAAGGGGGCTGCCGCGCGGGTTTCGGCGAGGAGGGTTTCGAAGCCTTGCTTGGGGAAGTCGCCGCCGGGCAGCGGGGTTTTGCCGGTCCAGCCGGCGGGGGCGCCGTTTGGTGCGGGGAGGTGGGGGGCAAGTTTGGCCAGGGCAGTTTCGGCGAGGCGGCGATGGGTGGTGATCTTGCCGCCGAAGACATTGAGGAGAGCGCCCTGCCCTTCCGGCGTGTCCAGCGTCAGCACGTAGTCCCGCGTGGCTTCCTGGGCGGCGGTGGCGCCGTCGTCGTAGAGCGGGCGGACGCCGGAGTAGGTCCAGACGATGTCGGCTTGGGTGACGGGTTGGCGGAAATAGGCGCTGGTGGAGGCGCAGAGATAGGCGGTCTCGGCTTCGGATATCTGCATCGGGCCGGGTTGGCCGTGCCAGTCGACGTCGGTGGTGCCGATCAGGGTGAAGTCGCGCTCGTAGGGGATGGCGAAGAGGATGCGGCCGTCCTGGTTCTGGAAGATGTAGGCGTGGTCATCGGGAAATTTGCGGCGGACGACGATGTGGCTGCCTTGGACGAGGCGGATGCGGGCGGGCGTGTTGGCGCGGATGACGGTGCCGAGGATGTCCGCGACCCAGGGGCCGGCGGCGTTGACCAGGGCGCGGGCGCGGATGGTGCTGTGGCCGGCGGCGGATTGGAGGGTGAGGCTCCAGCCATCGGCGGTGCGTTCGGCGGCGAGGCAGCGTGTGCGGGTCTGGATGGTGGCGCCGCGATCGGCGGCGTCGCGGGCGTTCAGGACGACGAGGCGGGAGTCCTCGACCCAGCAATCGGTGTACTCGAAGCCGCGGGTGAAGTCGGGCTTGAGGGTGGTGTCCTGGCGGAGGTCGCGCGTTCTGGTTGGCGGCAGGGCGCGGCGGCCGCCGATGTGGTCGTAGAGGAACAGGCCGAGGCGGAGCAGCCAGGCGGGGCGCAGGCCGCGATGATGCGGCAGGATGAAGCGCAGCGGCCAGACGATGTGCGGGGCGATGGTCCATAGCACCTCGCGCTCCATCAGGGCCTCGCGGACCAGGCGGAATTCGTAATGTTCGAGGTAGCGCAGGCCGCCATGGATCAGCTTGGTGGAGGCGGACGAGGTGGCGCTGGCGAGATCGCCTTGTTCGCAGAGATGGACCGACCAGCCGCGGCCGGCGGCGTCGCGGGCGATGCCGGTGCCGTTGATGCCGCCGCCGATGATGGCGAGGTCGTAGATCGGTGCAGGGCCTGGCTGCGGCGGCGGGGGCGTCATGGGGCGTCTATACCGTGTCGGCGCGCGGCTGTAACGGCGCCCTGGGTGGCGGGTCATTGCAGCATAGGCAATCCGATGGAGACTCCGATGGGCACGATGAACAGCGACCGCATCCTGAAATGGCTGGGCTGGCTGCCGGCACTGTACGCGGCGCACATCATGCTTTGGTACGAGCAGTTCAAGCTGACCGGGGCCGAGGGGTCGGTGATGTTGTTCAACATCCTGGCGGATTGGCTGTGGATCTCTGGCTACGAGAAGCCGTTCAGGTTGTCGGTGGCGATTGCCGAGCTGATTGCCTCGATCCTGTTGCTGATCCCGCGGACGCGGATGCTGGGGGCGCTGTTGACCTTCGGCCTGATGTCCGGGGCGATCTTCTTCCATACGGTGAGCCCGCTGGGGATCGATCCGTACGGCGATGGCGGGGCGCTGTTCAAGGAGGCGTGCTGGACCTGGCTGTCCGCGGTGATCCTGATCGCGATCTATCGCCGCGAGGTTGCGGCACTGGTGGCGGGGCTGATCGCGCGGCCGTTGCGGCTCGCCATCTGAGCGCTGCGGCCGCATAAGGGGGGCATGAGCAGCCCCCCTTCTGACGTGCGTGACGTGGCGATTGTGGGGGGCGGTCCGGCGGGGCTGATGGCTGCCGAGGTGGTGGCGCGGGTGGGGCATCGGGTGGTGGTGTTCGAGCGGATGCCGAGCCCAGGCCGCAAGCTGTTGATGGCGGGGCGGGGCGGGCTCAACCTGACGCATGGCGAGCCGTATGAGCGGTTTGTCGGGCGCTATGGCGAGGCGGCGGGGTGGATGGCGCCGGTGCTGGCGGCGTTTGCGCCCAGCGCGGTGATTGCCTGGTGCGAGGGGCTGGGGCAGGCGGTGTTCACCGGCAGCAGCCTGCGGGTGTTTCCCAAGGCGATGAAGGCGAGCCCTTTGCTGCGCGCCTGGCTGGCGCGGCTCGATGGGCTGGGGGTGCGCCTGGTGACGCGGGCGCATTGGGTGGGGCGGGATGAGGATGGGACGCTGCATTTCGCCGATGGCCGGGTGCATCGGGCCGATGCGACGATCCTGGCGCTGGGTGGGGCGTCATGGCCGCGGCTGGGAGGCGACGGCAGTTGGGTGGCGGCGTTGCCGGAAGTGGCGATCTCGCCGCTGGTGCCGGCGAATTGCGGGTTTGCCGTGGGCTGGTCGGCGCAGTTCCGGCGCCATGCGGGGTCGCCGCTGAAGCGGATCGCGCTGGCGCATGACGGGCGGCGGGTGCGCGGCGAGGCAATGGTGACCGAGGCGGGGCTGGAGGGCGGGGCGGTCTATGCGCTGTCGGCGGGGCTGCGCGAGGCGATTGCGCGCGACGGACGGGCGACGCTGCAGATCGATCTGCGGGCCGATCTGGAGGAAGGCGAGCTGGCGCGGCGGCTGGGGTCGGCGCGCGGGAGTGCGTCGCTGTCGACGCATCTGAAGCGGCATGTCGGGCTGGCGCCGGTGGCGGTGGGGCTGGTGCAGGAGGCGCTGCATCAGGGCAACGCCACGGCGCTGCCGGCGTTGATCAAGGCGGTGCCGGTGGTGCTGACCGCGCCGTTCGGGCTGGAGCGGGCGATCTCGACGGCGGGGGGGATCGCGCTGCGGGAACTGGATGAGCGGATGATGGTCCGGCATCACCCGGGGCTGTTCGCGGCAGGCGAGATGCTGGACTGGGAGGCGCCGACGGGGGGATATCTGCTGACCGGATGCCTGGCCAGCGGGCACGCGGCGGGCGTTGGTGCGGTGGCGTGGTTGGCAGGGAAGGAAGGCCAGGGCTCTGCCCTGGACCCGCTGGGGCCGGCGGCCCCAGACCCCATTCGTTTAGCGCCTCCGGCAAGGGGGGCATCGAGGCCTTCATCCAGACC
>CAXNGD010000262.1:0-4753 GCA_964201575.1 Acetobacterales bacterium
TCGCCGCAACCTCGTCGCCGGCGGGGCGACCGGACAGCACAGACAGAACCTCTTCACGCTGCGCCGCCGTCAACGTGTCCAGGCCAGACAGCCAGTTACGGAAAATCGCGTCGTCCATCGATGCGCTCCAAACAGGGCGTTTGACCGGTTTCTACAGAGCACATACGATTCGAGAACAGAGCCTTTGCTAATCGTCAAAGAGGCGTTTGCCCAGAGTGCCGTCCAATTTTCTTGCCAATCGGAAGAATGGTGACTTTTCTGATACTTAAGGACGTCGGCGATGCATACGGTAATATGAGTGTAAAGAATGCCGACAGGCCGGATGATGAAAACCCCCGTCCAGCCAGGACTCGGCACGGTCCAGGACGAAAAACTGTAAGACTCTCCGACTCACCGCATCCGCCCGCCGCATAACCTGATCCCTGGCTTATGGTGTGGTGCCCGCCGCCTCCTCGCGCGTCAGCCAGGCCGACAGGCCGGCCGAGGCGCCGAGCCACTTGCCATACTCCGCCGCCAGCAGGCGCAGCGGCACCTGGTCGTGCCCGTCCGGCAAAAGCGGCACCAGCGCCACCGGATGCAGCGCCACCGTTCCCGGCAGGGTTCGCCGCAGCTCCTGCAGCGCGCGACGCATGTGGTAGCCGGAGGTGACCACGATCAGCGCCCGCAGGTCATGCGCCGCCGCCCAGTCCGCGGTCTCGCGGGCATTGCCGCGCGTCGAGCGGGCGCCGCGCCCCAGTGTCACCTGGTGCGGTGCGACCTGGGCGACCAGCGCGGCACCCAGCCCGGCGCCGGCCAGAAGCTCGGGCAACTCGCCGGGCCCGGTGCCGGAGATCAGCAGCCGCCCGGCGCGCTTGTCCGCCAGCAGGCGCAGTCCCAGCTCGATCCGTCCGGCGCCGCCGGTCAGCACCACGATCCCGTCCGCCGCCGCCGGCGCCGGTGCGGCCCGGCGCGCATCGGCGGCGAACCAGACGAAGCCGGCCGCGAGTGCTGCGAGCCCCGCCAGGCCGAGCAACGCGGCCCGGCGCAGCGCGCGCCAGCTTACGGCAGATGCCGCAGCCATGCCCGCACCGCCCCCTGGGCGGCACTGTAGCCGATCACCGCGGCACTCAGCGGCAGTGCCGGCATGGCCCAGAACAGCAGTGTTGGCAGGCGCGGCAGGGTGGCCAGCAGCTCGTCCAGCCGGGGCAGGCCGGGATCGACCGGCACCGTGCTGACGAAGGGCGCGGCCAGCGCGGTCAGCACCACCACCACCGGCACCGCCAGCACCAGCCCGGCGACACCGCCCAGCGCCGCGGCCCGGCTGGCGCTGCGGGCGAAGCGGTCGGCGATGTAGAAATCGCTGGCGCCAAGGCCGTACAGCGTCTCCACCACCTCGCGTCGCGAAGCCAGGGCCGCGCGCGTGGCCACCACGATCACCGCGCCGGCGACCAGCGCCACCAGCCCAAGGGCCGCCAGCGCGCAGAGGCGCAGGCTGCGCGCCAGCAGCGACAGGCGCTGGACCCAGACGCCGTGGCTTTCCACCAGTGTGCCCGCCGCCGCTGCCTCGAGCTGGGCCGTCAGCGCCGGCAGGTCCGGCCCCTCGGCGGTGGTGGTCACCGCGATCACCGCCGGCAATGGCAGCGCCAGCTGCTCGGCGGTGCCGCCAAGCCAGGGCCGCAGCAGGTCCGACAATTCGGCATCGCCGAGCGGGCGCACCGCGGCGATGCCGGGCGTGCCGCGCAGCACCGCCACCACCCGGTCGCGCCGCGTCTCCCCGGCCGAAGCCGGGGTGCCCGGCGCTCCATTGGGTGGCGCTCCGGGCCTCGGCACCTGCACCGTGAGCGTTGAGGCAGCACCCTGCTGCCAGTGCCGCCCGAGCTCGGCCGCGCCCTGGGCCCCGGCGATCGCCAGCGCGGCGAGAAAGGTCATCGCGGCCACGATCAGCGGCAGGATGCGCCAGCCCGGCGCATGGCGCAGCCCCAGCCCGTCCAGCTTGCGCCCCGCGCTGTCCCTAACCATCGCGCACCAGCCGGCCGCGTTCGAGTTCCAGCGCCGGCCCGGGATGGCGCTCGACCAGCGCCAGGTTATGGGTGGCGACGATCACCGTGGTGCCCAGCCGGTTCATTTCCTGCAACAGCACCATCAGCCGCTCGGCCTGGACATCGTCCAGATTGCCGGTTGGCTCGTCGGCCAGCAGCAGCAGCGGGCGCACGATCACCGCGCGCGCGATGGCCGCGCGCTGTTGCTCGCCGCCGGACAACAGGCTTGGCCGCATCGCCGCCACCTTGGACAGGCCGACCCAGCGCAGCATCTCGGTCACATCGGCGCGCAATTGGCCCTCCGCCCGTCCAGCCAGACGCAGCGGGAGGGCGACATTGTCGAATACCGACAGGTGCGACAGCAGGCGGAAATCCTGGAACACCATTCCGGTGCGCCGGCGCAGCGCCGGCAATTCGCGCCGCTTCGCCGCCCCGGTCTCCACCCCCATCAGCTGTAGCTGTCCGCTAGTTGGCCGGACGGAGGCATGCAGCAGCCGCAGCAGCGAGGACTTGCCGGCGCCGGACGGTCCCAGCAGCCAGCGCCAGCCGCCACCGGGCACGCTGAACGACAGCGACTGGAGCACCTCCGGCGCCTCCGCATCGGCGCCGTCCTCGCTGCCGCCGTAGCGCAGCCCCACGCCTTCCGCCCGAATCATGCCCCACGGACCTCCACCCCTGTTGTGCCACCGATCGGCCCCGCGCCGGAAGCACCCGATGCGATGCGGGCGGTTGCATTCAACCGGGCGACCCGCCACCATCGGCCGTTGCTGGAATGAATGAATGCGGATCGTCTGCCCGTCCTGCCAAGCCGCCTACGAGGTGCCCGAAAAGCTGCTGAGCGGCGCGCCGCGTAAGGTGCGGTGCGCCCGCTGTGGCGATTCGTGGATACCGGAAGCTGCCGCCGCGCCGGTGGCAGCCCCGGTGCAGGACGAAGCAACCCCCCCGCGCGAGCCGGATCCCATCCCGGATCCCGAGCCGGAACCCGAGCCGCCCGCCCCGATGCCCGTGCGCGCCGAACCGCTGGCGCCCATCGTCATCCCGCGCATCGAGGAAAAGCTGGTCCCGGATCCGGCCGAACCGCCCCCCGGCCGCGGCCCGGCGATCATCGCGGCATCCGCCTGGGCGGCCAGCGTCGCGGTGCTGCTCGGTGCCGGCTGGGCCTTTGTGACCTGGCGGGCCGACATCATGGCGCTATGGGCACCCAGCCGCCGGCTCTTCGCCCTGTTCGGCCTGGGCTAGCCGCGGCGCAAATCGATCACTCGCCGCGCCTTGCCCTGCGAACGCTCGATGCTGCCTGGCGCACCGATCTCCACCCGGGCCGTGACCCCCACCAGCGTCTTGATCCAGCCCGCCAGCCGCGCCGCCACATCGTCCATGCCCCCACCGGCCCAGGCCTCAATCCGCGCCTCCACCGCCACCGTCATCGCGTCCATCCGCCCCTCGCGCGTCAGCGTGATCTGGTAGTGCCCCGACAGCGCCGCCGCGCGCAGGATCAGCTCCTCGATCTGCGTCGGGAACACGTTCACCCCGCGCACGATCATCATGTCGTCGCTGCGCCCGGCGATCCGCTGCATCCGCCGCATCGTCCGCGCCGTCCCCGGCAACAGCCGCGTCAGGTCGCGGGTGCGATAGCGGATGACCGGCATCGCCTCCTTGGTCAGCGAAGTGAAAACCAGCTCCCCCTCCTCGCCATCCGGCAGCACCCGCCCGCTCACGGGATCGATGATCTCCGGATAGAAATGATCCTCCCAGATCGTCAGCCCGTCCTTTGTCTCCACGCATTCCTGCGCCACGCCCGGCCCCATAACCTCCGACAAGCCGTAGATGTCGACAGCATGCATGTCGAACGCGTCCTCGATCTCCGTCCGCATGGCGTCAGTCCACGGCTCCGCCCCGAAGATCCCCACCTTGAACGACGATGTCCGCGGATCGATCCCCGCCGCCCGGAACTGATCCAGGATCGCCAGCATGTAGCTCGGCGTCACCATGATCACCTCGGGCCTGAAATCGGTGATCAGCTGAACCTGGCGCTCGGTCTGCCCGCCCGACATCGGCACCACGGCGCAGCCATATTTCTCCGCCCCGTAATGCGCCCCCAGCCCGCCGGTGAACAACCCATAGCCATAGGCCACATGCACCATCCAGCCCGGCCGCACCCCCGCCGCCCGGATCGAGCGCGCCATCACGGCACTCCAGGTGTCGATATCCTTCTGCGTGTAGCCGACCACCGTGGGCTTGCCGGTGGTGCCCGATGACGCATGCACCCGCGCAATCCGCTCGCGCGGCACCGCGAACATGCCGAACGGGTAGTTGTGGCGCAGGTCCCGCTTGGTGGTGAACGGAAAGCGCCGGAGATCGTCCAGCGTTTCGAAATCATCCGGGTGGACGCGGGCATCGTCGAAGGCCTGCTTGTAGTGCGGCACGCGCTCATAGGCGTGGCGCAGGGTCCAGCGCATCCGCTCGGTCTGAAGGGCGCGCAGACGTTCGATCGGCCAGGTCTCGACCGGCTCCAGCGTGTCTTCTTCGGGGGTGAGGTCGGGGAGGGGCATGGGTCAGGCCGTCAGAAAGAAAGAAGGTCTTTTTTGAAAAAAAAGAACGGCGGATTCAAGTTTGGGAGCGAACGTCGCCGGGGGGCGTGTTTCCTGCCGCGGCTGCGGCAGCGAGAAGGCTGGCAAATTGCTCGCCTGGAGTGGCGTAGTCGAGCGTTTTCCTGGGGCGGTCGTTGAGGCTGGCGG
>CAXNGD010000263.1:0-4744 GCA_964201575.1 Acetobacterales bacterium
GCAATTTGCCAGCCTTCTCGCTGCCGCAGCCGCGGCAGGAAACACGCCCCCCGGCGACGTTCGCTCCCAAACTTGAATCCGCCGAACCAAAAAACTTTTATCCATTTGGGCTGGGCCTATACACCGGCAAACGGATAAAGTTTTTTTGCTTCTTTTTGTTCACAAAAAGAAGACTCTTCCTTCCCCCTGGAGGTTCCCATGCGTGTCATCGCCACCGGCCTGCGCTTCCCCGAAGGCCCCGTCTGGCTCAACGACGGCTCCGTCGCCCTGGTCGAGATCGCCAGCGGCGCCGTCACCCGCATCGCCCCTGACGGCAGCAAGACCACCATCGCCACCCCCGGCGGCGGCCCGAACGGCATGGCGGTCGGCCCCGACGGCGCCTTCTACGTCTGCAACAATGGCGGCTTCATCTGGTCCGAGGAGGGCGGCGTGATCCGCCCGGGCCTGCAGCCGGAGAACTACGAAACCGGCCGCATCGAGCGCATAGACCCCGCCACCGGCACCGTCACCCGCCTCTACGACTCCTGCAACGGCCACAAGCTGCGCGGCCCCAACGACATCGTCTTCGACAGCGAAGGCGGCTTCTACTTCTCCGACCTCGGCAAGACCCGCGCCCGCGACCGCGACTGGGGCGGCCTGTACTACGCCAAGCCTGACGGCTCCTCCATCACCGAAATCGGCTACCGCCTGAACACCCCAAACGGCGTCGGCCTCTCGCCAGACGGCAAGACCGTCTACGTCGCCGAAACCGCCACCGCCCGCCTCTGGGCCGTCGACCTCGAAGCCCCTGGCGTGGCCAGGCGCCATCCCGGCCAGCCGCATGGCGGCCGCTTCGTCTGCGGCCTCGGCGGCTTGCAGATGTTCGACAGCCTCAAGGTCGACGCCGCCGGCAATATCTGCATCGCCACCCTGGTCACCGGCGCCGTCACCGTCATCGCCCCGGACGGTCGCGTGCTTCGCGTGGTCCGCTTCGCCGACCCGATGACCACCAATATCTGCTTCGGCGGCCCCGGCCTGACCAAGGCCTATGTCACCCTCTCCGGCATCGGCCACCTCATCGAGCTCGACTGGACCGGCCCGGACTGGGACGTCCCCGGCCTCCCGCTCGCCTTCGCGCGCTGAAATCCGTCAGAGCGCGAACCAGACGGCCTGCACCGGCGCGAGGTTGGCCAGGTAGATTGTGAGGTCGGCGATCGCGTCGCCGTTGACGTCGCCCTGCACGAGGCGGAAGCCGCCCTGGTCCTCCCAGCGCAATTCGCCGGCGGTGCTGCTGAACGGCGTGGCGCCGATGAATGCAAAGGCGTCGTTGCCCCCGCCGGCGATGGCATCGATGCGCGACAGGTCCAGCCGCTCGCCGGCCGCCGGGGCGAAATCGGTGAAGGTGAAGCTGTTCTGCGTCGCCGTGCCGAGGGCACTGGGCAGGAACTGGAACCGGTCCCGCCCGTCGCCGCCGGTGACGACGTCCTGCCCCGCGCCGATCAGGAACAGGTCGGCCACCGCGGTGCCGGTCAGCGTCTCGCTGGCGGATGTGCCAAAGATCCGGTCATCGTCCAACACGACGCCCAATGCCTCGGCCCGCCCGAGCGAGGCACCGGTCGGATTGGACAGCACGAAGCGGAAGCTCTCGTTGAACTCCGGCAGCGCATCGCCACCGACGGCCAGCACAACGTCGATCACGTTCATCCCGGCCTCGAAAGTCACTGAGCCGCTCATCGACAGCGCGCCATCGTAGAAATCACCAACGCTGATCGGCATGGTTCCGACGACCCCGCCAGGCAGCACCGCCCAGTCGACGGTGGTGACGCCGTCAAGCGCCCCGAAGCGCTGGAGGTAGAAGGACATGGTGGTCCAGATGCCGCCGCCCTCGACGATCGTGACCAGGGGCGTGATCACCGCCACGCTGGTATCGTCGTTGAGAATCAGCCCTCTTGCCTGCGCGGTACCGAGGGTAGCGGTACCGGATGGTGCGGACAGGGTGACGGCGAAGCGTTCGTTGAACTCGCGCTGGCTGTCGGCGACAACGTCCAGCGTCAGCACCGTCGCCGATTCACCCGCCGCGAAGCTGACAATCCCCGACGGCAGGACGCCGCCGGCGAAATCGGCGGCGTTGGACGGCATCGTCCCGGTGCCGGTGATGCCCTTTGTGGTCCAGGCGACGCTCTGGGTTTCCGACAACCCGCCGCTGCGTGTGACGGTGAAGGTTAACGGCGAGGTGCCGCCGGTGCCCTCCAGGCTGCGCGCGGCGAGCGGGGCGATGTCGATCACGGATTCGTCGCCGAGGATCGTGGCCAATGCCGCCGCCGTGGTGATGGTGGCGCCCGCGGTGGCGCCCGAAAGGGTGACGCTGAAGGTCTCGTCGGGCTCCACCATGCTGTCGCCGGCGACAGCGATGGTGATGGTGATGGTGCGGCTGTTGTTGTGGGACGCCAAGGTGACGGTGCCGGACAGAAAGGTGCCACCGATGAAGTCCGCCGCATTGGCGGGGCTGGTGCCGCTGCCGGAGACGGCCCAGTCGACCGAGGCGGTCGAGCCGACGCCGGCGCGCATGATGGTGAAGGTAAACGCGGTGTTGCCGGCATCGCCCTCGGCCTTGGCCACCGTCGTTGGCATGATCTCGAAATTGATGTCGTCGTTCAGGACCGCGACGCTGGCGCTCGCCTTACAGACGGCGGCACCAGCCGAGGAGTTGGACAAGGTGACGGCGAAGCGTTCGTTGAGCTCGCCCAGCGTGTCCGACACGATCGGCACGGTGATGATGGCCGTGGTCTGCCCGGCGGCGAAGGTCACGGTGCCGCCCGGCAGCACGCCGCCCGGAAAATCCGCACCGTCGACCGGAACCGTCCCGGACTCGTTGACCCCCGCGGCGCGCCACTTCGCGCTCACCGCCTGGTCGAGCCCGCCGGAGCGGGTGACTGTGAAGCTGAAGGTGGTGGTGCCGCCAGTGCCCTCGTTGCCGCCTCCTTTGTTGGCGGCGATCGAAAGTGCAGAGAGCCCGTCATCGTCGTTGAAGATCACCGCCCCGGCATTGGCCATCGCCAGCGAGACGCCGGTGGGCGCCGGGTTGGCCATCCGCCCCGACCGTCATGTGGATCGGCCCGCGCTCGCCAGGCCAGTCCAGCAGGAACTGCGCGTCAACGCTGTTGTCGCTGTCCACCGTCAACAGGTTGCCGCCGATATAGTCGCTGAACAGCAGATGCCCTTCGAGGTCCTCGGGATAGGCGCCGGACTCCGGCACCAACGCGCCCATGATGATCGCCTGCATCCGAAAGCCGGGCACTTCCGCGGCATGGCCGAAGGCGCGGTATGCCGGGGTGATGACAATCGTTCCGGCCTCGACCGCGGCATAGAACGCCGCCGCCCCCGGCTGTTCACGATAATCCGGCGTCTCCAGCAGCACGCCGCCATCGCCGCCCTCATAGAACGGCCAGCCGAAATTGGCCCCCGGCCCGCCATTGTTCAGCTCTTCGTCGGTCGACCAGCCGACATCGGCGAGGAAAAGCCGCCCTTCCTCGTCAAACGTCGCCGAGAACGGATTGCGCAACCCGGACTGCCAGATCTTCGCCCGGTTGGCGTCCAGGTCCTCCGCCTCGCCCGCGAACGGATTGTCGGCCAGCCCGCGCCCGGTGATCGGATCGATGCGCAGCACCTTGCCCGACAGGCTGTCCAGCGACTGCACATCCGGCGCCCGGGGATCGGGATAGTTGAACGACGTGCCATCCCCGGTGGTGACATACAGCATCCCGTCGGGACCAAACAGCAGCCGCCCGCCGGCGTGGGACTGGCTGTCGACCTTGATGTAGTCCTGCTTGAACCCGCCGATTACCCGGTCTTCAGCATCGAAAATCCGGTCCGAGGCAACCCCGGCCGCATGGGTCGGATCGGTGAAGTTCTGCGCCCCGCCGCCGCTGATATCCGACAGGCTCTGCCCCGCGGCACCCACCAGGATCACCCCGCTGGCCGGATCGATCGCCGGCACCGGCCCGGACATGTCCAGCGTAAAGCGCACCACATGGGCATAGCGGTTGCCGCTGCCGTCCCGCGCCGCCGCATCGCTCGCCGACGCGCTCTCCGGCGGGTCCACCGCATATGACAGGTAGACTTACGGATTGCTGGCAAAGTCGGGATGGACGACAATATCCATCAGCCCTCGGCTGCTGACACCATCGGGCATGACGATGCTGCCGCCGAGTGCGTCATAGTCGAGGCCAGAGGTGGCGGAGTCGCCGACTACGCCATACTGGATCGTCACCGCGCCCGCCACCGAGCCGGCCCGGACGATCTCGATCGGGACGGAGGTGTTGGCCTCCCCGATCGCGGTTTCCGTCGCACGAAGGAATCTGCTGCCAGCCATGAATGCGAACCCCTGACGGTCGTTGAATGCGCTTGCACTCAGACACTTTCGGTGAACGCCCGCAAACCCGAACCCGCCATCGCTCTTGACGCTCGCGTGCCGTGCGTGGTCGGCTTTACCAACCTCATGACCGCAGACAGTTTCCCCGCCAGCCCCGGCCTGACCAACGCCTCCGCCGGCATCTTCCAGCCGGTGGGGCGCGCCTCGACCGATGCAGACCTGGATGCTCGCGGCCACCCCCTTGCCTACACCGCCTGAACCCGCGATGCCGGCCGGCGACCTGCTCGATCTCGCCGACCGGCCCTGGCTCAAGCGCAGCTTCGCGCCGCCCGCCATGGTGGCCCCCCCGCCGCCCCTGCTGCTGGACACCCCGGCAATCTGCGACGCCTCGAT
>CAXNGD010000264.1:0-4735 GCA_964201575.1 Acetobacterales bacterium
GCCCGTGGTGCCGATCTTCGTGCTGGACGAGGCGAGCCCCGGCGCCTGGGCACCGGGCGGGGCCAGCCGTTGGTGGCTGCATCACAGCCTGGCCGCATTGGGCGCGGAGCTGGCGGCGCGCGGCGCGCCCCTGGTGCTGCGCCGCGGCCGGTTGGACTTCGAGATCGCCCGCCTGGTCGCCGAGACCGGCGCGATCGAGGTGCATGCCGGCATCCCCACCGAACCCTGGGCGCGGACTGCCTATCGGGCGGTGATCGACGCGATCGCACCGGCAAAGCTGCGCTGCACGATGACCGCCCTGCTGCACCACCCGGACCAGATCCGCACCCAGGCCGGGACGCCCTATGGCGTGTTCACGCCGTTCGGCAGGGCGGTGCGCACCCGCGGCCCGATCGCTCTGCCGGAGCCGGCCCCTGCTCGCATCCCCGGCGCTCCCGCCATTGCCTCGGACAGCCTTGAATCCTGGGGCCTACTGCCGAAGAAGCCGGATTGGGCCGGCGGACTGCGCGCTGCTTGGACCCCGGGCGAGGCCGGCGCCCAGGCGCGGATGAGCGCGTTCATCGCCGATGCCCTGGACCGTTACCGCGCCCGCCGTGACCTGCCAGGCAGCGATGGCACCTCGCGCCTGTCGCCCTATCTGGCCTGGGGCGAGATCTCCCCGCGCCAGCTCTGGCACGCCAGCGCCGCCTGCGAGAAGTTTCGCGACGAGGTGCTGTGGCGCGAATTCGCCGCCCATCTGCTGTGGCATAACCCCGCCTTGCCCGACGCACCGCTGAGGCGCGAATTCGCCGCCATGCCGTGGCGCGATGACCCCGCCGGCCTGCGCGCCTGGCAGCGCGGCCAGACCGGCATCCCGATCGTCGATGCCGGTATGCGCCAGCTCTGGCAGACCGGCTGGATGCACAACCGGGTGCGCATGATCGTGGCTAGTTTCCTGGTCAAGCACCTGATGCTGCCATGGCAGGAAGGCGAGGCCTGGTTCTGGGACACGCTGGTCGATGCCGACCTGGCGCAGAACGCCGCCTCCTGGCAATGGGTCGCCGGCTGCGGTGCCGATGCCGCGCCCTATTTCCGCGTCTTCAACCCGGTGCTCCAGGGCCGCAAGTTCGATCCCGACGGCGCCTATGTCCGCCGCTACGTCCCCGAACTCGCGGCGTTGCCCGACAGCGTCCTGCACGCGCCATGGGAGGCGCCGTCGCTGGTGGCCCAAGCAGCAGGCCCGCAGCTCGGCGCCATCTACCCCGCGCCGGTGATCGACCTCGCCACCGGCCGCGATCGCGCCTTGCAGGCATTCGCCGCTCTGCGCCAAGCTGTGTGATGCCGCCGGACAGCGCCGCCGACCTGCCCTCCCGGGACTCTCCGCCGGAGCGCACGCCCGCGCGCCTGCCGCCCACCTTGATCCCCGCCGGCACCGCGCTGCGCGTGGTCGGCGATGTCCATGGCGATGCCCGCGCCTTTGCCGCGGCCCTGGCCACCGACAGCTTCGTGGTCCAGCTGGGCGACATCGTCGATTACGGCCCGGCCAGCGGCGAGACGCTGCGCATGGCGCTGGACATGGTGGATCAGGGGCGCGGAATCTTCCTCCTCGGCAACCACGACCACAAGCTGGGCCGCGCCCTCGCCGACCGGGGGGTGCGCATCGGGCCCGAACTGGCAACCACGCTGCGCCAGCTCGATGCCGATCTGCGCCGCCGCGCTGCCGCGGCGATCGAACGTGCCCCGATCTGGCTGCGCCAGCCAACCGCCGATGGCAGCACCCGGATCTTCGTGCATGGCGCCTTCCATACTGACATGCTGGCCGCCAGCCCGCCGCCCTTGCCGGAGGGACGGGTGAACGGCGTGCTGGCGCGCGCGCTCTATGGCCAGACCACCGGTCGGCTCCAGCCTGACGGCTATCCGGAGCGGGTGCTGCACTGGGTCGATCATATCCCCGCCGGGATGACCGTCTATGTCGGCCATGACCGGCGTAGCACCGATGGCCGGCCCTACTTCCGCCAAGGCCGATACGGCGGCACGGCGGTGTTCCTCGATACCGGCGCCGGCAAGGGCGGCCATCTTTCCTGGATCGATCTGCCGGCCTAGGCTCTCCACCTCAATCCACCGCGGAGCACCCCATGGCCTCGGTCCGATACCTTGTCCACGACGTCCCGGCCGCCATCGCCTTCTATGTCGACCAGCTGGGATTCACCCTGCGCCAGCAATTCGGCCCTGCGATGGCCATCCTGGCACATGGCGACCTTACCTTGTGGCTCGCCGGCCCGATGGCCTCGGCAGCCAAGCCGATGCCGGATGGGCGAAAACCCGAACCCGGCGGCTGGGCCCGCTTCGTGCTGGAGGTCCAAGACCTGCCGGCCCTGGTGGACCGCCTGCGCCAGGCCGGGGTGACGTTCCGCAACGACATCCTCGACGGCCCCGGCGGCCGCCAGATCCTGGCCGAGGACCCGTCCGGCAACTGCATCGAATTGTTCGAAGCCCGGGGATAGGGCCAACCCGGCCACAACTGTCACATTCCTCCCCGCTGGCGCGCGGCCCGCTTCGCGCTACTGTGGGGGTGGATCGCCACAGGAGGCCCTGATTTCCGCCCTGCGCCAGTTGCTGTTGATGCGACACGCCAAGTCGTCCTGGGACGACCCGCTCCTCTCCGACCATGCCCGCCCGCTCAATCCGCGCGGCCGCGCCGCCGCCGCGGCGATGCGCCGGATGATGCGCGAGACCGGTCTGGCGCCCGATCTCGTGCTGGTCTCCTCCGCAAGGCGCACGCTGCAGACGCTGGAGGCGCTGGAGCCGTGGGACGACACGCCACTCGTCGAACCGATGGACGCGCTCTATCTGGCCACCCCGGAGCAGATGCTGCTGCTCCTCCACAAGAACGTAGATACTGTTCATAGTATATTGATTATAGGGCATAATACAGGACTTCACGACCTCGCCATGCTGCTTGCCGGCCCTGGCGACGGACAGACGCGCCACCAGCTCAGTCAAGGTTTTCCGAGTGGCGCCCTGGCCGAGTTCAGCTTCTCCGGCGGCTGGTCCAACCTGCATGAGGGCGGAGCCAGACTCCAACGCTTCGTCGTCCCACGCGACCTGCCCGCCGCCAGTTGACCGCGTGGCGCGGATGGACCCGTCCGATCGCCCACCTGGTCCTCTGCCTGCCCCACCGCTGGGCCGCAGCGAGATTGCACTGGAGCTGACCGTTCCCGCCGCGGCGCTGTCGCCACTGCGGCGCCACCTCGGCCCGGTGCTGCGCCGGGCGCGGCCGATCATCCTGACCTGGCACGACCGCGACGCAATCGCCCTGTCGCAAGGGCTGGCGGTCGTGGCATGGCAGGAAAGTCGCTCCCAAGGCTGGCGCGCCGAGGCCCTGCGGGCGCCGATCGGCGCACCCCCGCGGCGACATGGCGAAGCGTCGACACTGGCAGGGCTCGACCTGCCCGATCTGCCGGATGGCATGACCCCGGTGCAAGGATTCGCCGGCCGACTGCGCGACGGCACGGCCGATGGGGTCGCGCTGCGCCTGGTCGCCGGTTCGCTCGGCGATGCAGCCGGCCCGGCGCTCGCCCGGCTCAACCTGGTGGGCACGGCCGATGCAACAGTCGCGCTCGCCCATCGGCTGGTTGCCGAATACGGCCTGGAGATCGCCACGCGCAGCCTTGCCGCCGAGGCCCTGGCACTGGCCGGAATGGATGTGCCCGGTCCACCGCTTGGCGCCCCGATCCTGCCCGAGGGGCTGTCGCCCGGCGACTGCTTCGCCCATGCCGCCATGCACCTGATCGGCGTGGTGCTGCACCATGCCCCGGCGGCCGCGGCGGGCGAGACCGGCGAGCCCGTCCACCAGATCCGCGTGGCCTTGCGCCGGCTGCGGTCGCTGACCGGCCTGTTCCGCGATGCGATCGCCGGCGCGGAGGTGGCCGCACTGCGCCCGGCGCTCAAGACCCTGGCGACTGCTTTGGGACCGGCACGCGACCTGGATGTGTTCCTGGCTGGGACCGGCCGCGCGCTGTCGGCCGCTTTCCCGGACGAGACGGTGCTGGAGGCGCTGATCGCCGCCGCGACGCAGCGCCGGGCCGAGGCCTATGCGGGCCTGGCGACCCTGCTGTCCGGACCGGCGTTGCATGGCCTGGCCCTGCAGGTCGCGGTGCTGGACCAGCTCCGGCCCTGGCCCTGGCCCGCCGGCCCGCCGGACACGATGGCGTTGGCCACCACCCTGCTCGCCCGCTGCCGGCGCCAGGTGGTGCGGCGCAAGGCGGATCCGGCCGGCCTGTCCGAGGACGCGTTGCATCAGCTGCGGCTGAAGGCCAAGTGCCTGCGCTATGCCGCCGAGGTGTTCGCGCCCCTCTGCCCCGGAGGTCGCGCACGACGATTCCTCAAGCACGTCGCGGCCCTGCAGGAGGCGCTGGGCCGGCTGAATGACGGGGTGGTGGCGGCCGGGCTGATGCACGACCTGGCTTTCGCGGGCGGCACCGGTCTGGCCGGCGGCATGGTGCGCGGCTATGTCGCGGCCCATGCCGGCAATGCCCGCACGGCCAGCGCCCGCGCCTGGCGCCGCCTGCGCAAGGCCGAGCTGTTCTGGGCCTGATAGCCGCCAGCTTCGCGAATCCGCAGCCAAACCGAGTCGCGCAAGATTCGCTGCGGTGCAAATCGACTGTTGCGCCCCCCCACCATCGCGCGCTAGGTCGTGGCATGCCGATGGCTGGCGCCATGGCAGTTCATGATGACAACCCGTGAGGGATCGCGG
>CAXNGD010000265.1:0-4725 GCA_964201575.1 Acetobacterales bacterium
TCTTCTCGCTGCCGCAGCCGCGGCAGGAAACACGCCCCCCGGCGACGTTCGCTCCCAAACTTGAATCCGCCCTTCTTTTCTCAAAAAGAAGCGCTTGCTTGCCTGAACCGCGTTGACAGTCAGCCTGTCCAGATGAACGCGCCGTTCCAGTAGATCACGCCCGGGGACGCCTGTTCTGGCGCGCCACCGGATTGCTTGCACAGTGACAGCTACCACCGAGACATGGGCGTCGACCACGCGGCGAGGCCGGCGTGCTGCCTGCCGGTCCGTCGCCATGGGTGGCAGCGACCACCGATCTTAACCCGAACTTACCGACCAGGTGCGGCACAGCATCGGTGCCATTGCGGAGGGGGCGCGACGGGCACAGACCGCATCGATTGCATTGCTCCACTCGGCGGGTGGGCTCGCTGGCTCGTCGCAACGGCTGGCGCAAGACCTGGAGGCGGTGGTCGGGCGCCTGCAGGCGCGATGAACTTCGGACCTTACTCCGCCGCCAGCGCGGTCTTTTCTGACATGCCGAATTCCTGCGCGAGCAGCGTGTAGCTACGCCGCCGCGCCTCGGGATCATGGGCGGTGGAGAGCACCACGACGTCCTCGACCTTGAGCTCCTCGGCCAATGCCGCGAGTTTGCCGGCGACGATGTCCGGCGTGCCCCAGATGCTGTCTTCGCGCAGGCGTTCGAGCTTGAGTTTCTCGGCGTTGGAATAGCTGTAGGCGGCGGCTTCGGCGGGAGAGGGCAGGGGGGCGAAGACGCCGCGGTCGCGCCAGATGCGGGCCAGGGCGCGGCTGCTGAACAGGCGTTCGGCTTCGGCTTGGGTTTGCGCGGTGATAGCCCAGATGCAGACGGCGCCGAGGGGTTCCGGGTGGCGGGCGCTGGGGCGGTATCCCGTGCGGTGGATATCGAGCGCCTGGGCGGCGCCGTGGCCGTCGGAGATGAACCAGGCGAAGCAGTGCGGCAGGCCGAAATGGGCGGCGACCTGGGCGCCGTAGGAGGAGCTGCCGAGGATCCAGGTTTCCGGCACGGTGGGGCCTTGCGGCTGGGCGGAGATGCTGCGGAACGGGTGGCGCTCGACCAGGGGTTCGCCGGCGAGCCAGGCCATGAGGTCGCGGACATCGGCGGGGAAGTTGTCGGCGGATTGGACGGCGTTGGGGTTGAGGGCGTGGGCGGTCAGGCCGTCCGAGCCCGGGGCGCGGCCGAGGCCGAGGTCGATGCGGCCGGGGGCGATGGCTTCGAGGACGCGGAACTGCTCGGCGACTTTAAGGGCGGAATAGTGCGGCAGCATGATGCCGGCGCTGCCGATGCGGATGCGGCTGGTGGTGGCGGCCAGGGCGGCCATCAGGACTTCGGGGGCGGAGCCGGCGATGGAGGCGGAGTTGTGGTGTTCGGCCACCCAGTAGCGGTGGTAGCCCAGGGCCTCGCAGTGTTTGACCAGCGCGAGGCTCTCGCGGATTGAGGCGTCCGGCGAGCGGCCGGTGACGACGGTGGACTGGTCGAGGACAGAAAGGCGCATAGCGGTGGCTCCGGTCAGAAGCTGACTTTACCGAAGATCGCACGCAGCACGGCATAGGCAAGCCCGCCGACGACGAATCCCACCAGCGTGCCGTTGATGCGGACGTATTGCAGGTCCGGGCCGATGCGCAGTTCGAGCTTCTCGGTGATTGTTTTGGAGTCCCAGCCGCTGACCACCTCGGCGACGAAATCGGCAATCTGCGCCTGGCTCGCGGGGATCAGGCCGCTGACGAGGCCCTGGACGGTGGTTTGCAGGCGCGCATGGGCGCTGGGGTCGGTGGCGAGCATGGTGCCGAGATTGCCCAGGGCTTGCTCCAGGAACGCCACGGTGCGGCCGGTGGGCTTGCCGGCATCGGCTTCGAAGGCCAGGCGCATGCGCGACCAGACATCCCAGAACCAGGCGCGGACGGATTCGTGCGCGATCACCCGGCGCAGGGCGGCGCCGATCTCGGCCGCGCGGGCGGGGTCTTCCTCGATGCGGGTGATCTCCCGGCGAACCCATTCGTCGAAGGCGGCGCGCAGTTCGGACTGGTCGGCCTCCATCTTCTCCAACTCGGCATTGATCACGCCGAGGACGCGGCTGGCCACGGTGGCGCCGAGCACCCAGCCGACGAGGCGGCCGCCCTGTTCGCGCACACGGTCCTGGATGGCCTGGCCGATGGCTTCCTCGCGGGCGACCAGCAGGGTTTTCACCTGGGTCATGACGTAGCCGAAGACTTCCTGATGCCGGCCGCCTTCGACCAGCTGGCGCAGGGCGCGGGCGATCAGCCGGCCGGCCTCGGGGCCGCCCAGCATGCGCGGCAGGATGCGGGTGATGACTTTGCGCGCGCGGCCATCCTCCACCGTGGTGAGCAGCCGGGGCAGCATGCCGGCCAGCGCCTGGGCGGCGGGGCGGGCGGTGGCGGGGTCGGACAGGGTGCGGGCGATGATGCCGGCCAGGTCCAGCTTGCCCAGGGTGCGCGCCACCTCGTCGCTGGTGAAGACGTTGTTGGCGACGAAGCGGCCCAAGGCGCGGCCGAGCCGGGCCTTCTGGGCCGGGATGATGGCGGTGTGCGGGATCGGCAGGCCGAGCGGGTGGCGGAACAGGGCGGTCACCGCGAACCAATCGGCGATGCCGCCGACGAAGCCGGCTTTGGCGGCGGCCTGGAGGATGTCGGTGGCGAGGCTGGGCGGCATCCAATAGGTCGCTACGGTCAGCGCGGCCATGAAGGCGACGAGCCCGGTGGCCACCGCCTTGTGACGGCGCAGGAAGGCGCGGGCGGCGGCGTCCGGATCCTGCGCGGGGGGCCGAATCTGCTCTAGCGGGTCCATAGGACGCAGATACCACGCCGGGCGGGTTTGCCGCCAAGGGGCGGGGAATGCAATAGTATAACGATGCATCTGATCTCGCGGCTTCGCGACCCCTTATGCGACCCCTGGGCGCTGACCACCGGCCTGCCGGTACGGCTGGCGGCGGCGTGCGGCATGGTGGCGGTCATCTGGCTGGTGGTGGCATGGGCATGGTGACGCCGCCGGCGATCGCCATCGACGGGTTGAGCTGCCGCTTTGGCGCGCGGAAGGTCCTGGACGGGCTGAGCGGGGTGTTCGCGCCTGGCAGCCTGACCGCCGTGGTGGGGCCGAACGGGGCGGGCAAGACGACGCTTTTGCGCAGCCTGGCGGGGTTGCATCCTGGCTATGGCGGCCGGATTGATCTCGGCGGGCTGGCGCCGTGCGACGTTGCGTTGTTGCCGCAGGCCAGCGTTTTGGATCGCAGCTTTCCGGTGACCTGCGGCGAGGTGGTGGCACTGGGCGGCTGGGGGGCTATGGGGGCGTTTGGTGCCGCGTCCGCGGGGCTGGCGGCGCGGGTGGATATGGCGCTGGGGCAGGTGGGGCTGGCGGGGTTCGCCGGGCGCTCGATCGGGGCGTTGTCGGCCGGGCAGTTCCAGCGGGTGCTATTCGCCCGGCTGATCCTGCAGGATGCGCCGGTGCTGTTGCTGGACGAGCCGACCGCTTCGGTGGATGCGCCCACCGAGGCTGACCTTGTGGCGCTGATCCGGCGCTGGCATGGCGAGGGGCGCACGGTGATCGCGGTGCTGCATGACCTCGACCTGGTGCGCGAATTATGCCCGCAGGCGTTACTGCTGGCGGGTGAAGTGGTTGCCTGGGGGCCGACATCCCAGGTGCTGTCGGCAGAGAACCGACTGCGCGCGCGCTTGCTGGCCGAAGCGTATGAGACGCCGCGCCGGGCCGCCGCTTGATCACGGAGTTTCTCTTCGCGCCGTTCAGTATCGGGTTCATGCGCCGGGCGCTGGCGGGCTGCATCGCGCTGTCGCTGGCCGGGCCGCCGCTGGGGGTGCTGCTGGTGCTGCGGCGGATGAGTCTGACCAGCGATGTGTTGCAGCATGGCGTGCTGCCGGGGGTGGCGCTGGGGGCCGTTGTCGGCGGCTGGCTGATGGGCGAGGCCCGGCCGGATGGCATGCCGATCTGGTTCATGGGGGCGGGCGGCTTCCTGGCCGGGCTGGCGGTGGTGTTGCTGGCCGGCGTGCTGGCGCGGGCCACTAGCGGGCGCGAGGACAGCCAACTGGCCGGGCTCTATCTGCTGGCGCTGGCCGCTGGCGTGGCGATCATCTCGGCCACGCGGGGGGTCGACCTGATGCACTTGCTGTTCGGCAGCGTGCTGGCGGTGGATCGGCCCGGGCTGTTGCTGATGGCGGGTGCGGCCAGTGTGGCGGTGCTGGGCCTGGCGGTGGTGTGGCGGCCGCTGGTGGTGGAGAGCTTCGATCCCGATTTCCTGCGCGCCATGGGGGGGCGCGGAGGAGTCTGGCACCTGGCGTTCATGGCGCTGGTGGTGCTGTGCGTGGTGGCGGGGTTCACCGCGCTGGGCACGCTGATGTCGGTGGGGTTGATGATGGTGCCGGCGGTGGCCGCACGGCACTGGTCGGACCGGCTCGGCGGACAGGTGCGGGCGGCCGTGGCCGTTGCGGTGCTGGCCAGCTATGGCGGGTTGCTGCTGTCATTCCACGCCGATGTGCCGGCGGGACCGGCGATCGTGCTGATGGCCGGCGCGCAATGGGTGGCGGGATTGCTGGTCGGGCCGCATGCCAGCCTGCGTGCTCGGCGTTTCGTCTCGCGCCCTACGTGACATAGTGCCCCACGTGACATAGTGCGGGGCGCGCTTCACTCTGGCGCGCCGCCGAACCAGCCAGGAGCATCGCCCATGACCATTCGCCGCCTCG
>CAXNGD010000266.1:0-4719 GCA_964201575.1 Acetobacterales bacterium
GGGCATCATGGCAAGGGCACGCAGTTTCGCCCTCAACATCTTGCGGAAAAATCACGTAACGAATGTCGCGAAGGCACTCTGGAACGGCGCGCTCAGCCTCGATCACATCTTGGCATACAAGGAAATCTAATCAGCGTTGAACAACCCTGTCATAGAGGCGGCCCGGGGCGCGGGCGACTTCCTGGGCCATGGCGGGTTCCATCGAGGAGTGCCCCCCGCCGGGGACGACGACGAGGTTGGCGCGTGGGAGGCGGGCGGCGAGGTCGTAGGAGTTGTCGGGGGTGCAGCAGCAATCGTAGCGGCCGACGACCATCTCGATGGGGAGGTGAGCGATGCCGGGCGCTTCGTCGAGAAGTTGGGTTTCCTGCACGAAGAAGTTGTGGATGGCGTAGTGGGCGAAGATGCGGCCGTAGCGGGCGCCGCGCTCGGGTTCGTATTCGGCGAGCGGGGTGTCGAATGCCATGAAACCGTTTTCGTAGACGTGGAGTTGGTGGGCGAAGCGGTCGGCTTCGGCTTGGTCGTTGTTCTCCAGGATGCGGCGGGCATAGGCGCGGCGGAGGTCGTGGCGTTCCTCGGGGGGGACCAGGGCCGCGAAGGCTTCCCAGAGTTCGGGGAACATGGAGCGGACGTCCTGGAACCACCAGGCGATGTCCTTGGCGCGGACGAGCCAGGTGCAGGTGAGGTTGACGCCGAGGCAGGCTTCGGGATGGGCCTCGGCATAGGCCGTGGCGACGACGCTGCCCCAGGAACTGCCGGCGACCATCCATTGGGAGATGCCGAGCATGGTGCGGATGGCTTCCATGTCGGCGATGGTGGATTGGAGGGAATTGCTGTCGAGCCTGCCGGTGGGGGTGGATTTGCCGCAGCCGCGCTGGTCGAACATCACGACGCGGAACTTGGTGGGGTCGTAGAAGCGGCGGCGGGCGGGGGCGCTGCTGCCGCCGGGGCCGCCGTGACAGATGATGACGGGCATCAGGGCGGGGTCGCCGGCGTCTTCCCAATAGATCGCGTGGCCGTCCGGGCGGTCCAGCACGCCGCTGGCGCGGGCGGGCTGGACCGGGTGGAACGGATCGTCGAGGCGCTTGGGCAGCAAGGTCAGGCGCGCATCAGCGGGCCGCGGGTGGTGCAGAAGGCGTCCACGGCCTCGGCGAAGCGGTCGCATTCCGGCTGGCTGACCGGCAGGCTCATCGCCACCATGCCGCGGCGGGCGAGGTAGATGCCGACCTGGAGCATGTCGAAGAAGAAGAGTTCGAGCAGGGCTTCCTCAGTGGCGCTGGCGTCGTAGCGGCGGAGCAGTTGGCCGGTGCGGAAATGCGGCTGGATCATGCTGCCGATGCCGGTGAACTGCAGGGTGACGCGGTGCTTCTGGGCGATCTCGTTCAGGCGGGTGCGCAGGCGTTCGCCCTTGGCGTAATGGGCTTCGGCCGCCGGGCTGTCGAAGATCTCGCCGAGGGCGACGACGCCGCCGGCCATGCTGAGCACGTTGTTGTTGAAGGTGCCGCTGTGGACCAGGGCGCCGGGCTGGGTGGAATCGAAGGCGTCCATGATCGCGGCCTTGCCGCCGAAGGCGCCGATGTTCATGCCGCCGGCGAGATACTTGCCGAGTGCCGTGAGGTCGGGGTGCACGCCGGTCAGCTTCTGCAGGCCGCCGGAGGAGTGGCGCGATGTCATCACCTCGTCAAACACCAGCACCATGCCGAGCTCGGTGCAGGCGGCGCGCAGGCCCTGGAGGAAGGGGATTGTGGCGGGGATGCAGCCGCCGGAGCCCTGCATCGGTTCGAGGATGACGGCGCCGATGCGGTCCCTGTGTTCGCGCATCAGGGCCACGGCAGCGTCGAGGTCGTTGTAGTCCGACATGATGAAGTCCATCGGCGCGGTCATGGCGCCGGGGCCGCCGCCGGTGAAGGTCAGCACGCTGCCGTGGTAGCCGCCGCGGAACACCAGGACGCCGGCCCGCTTGGTGTGGTTCCGAGCCAGGGTGAGGCACATCATGTTGGCCTCGGTGCCCGAGTTGGTGAAGCGGACCTTCTCGATCGAGGGGAAGCGGGCGCAGACGAGTTCGGCGAACTTGGGTTCGTTGTCGCCGACGGCGCCCATGCCGATGCCGCGGCCGATGGCGGCCTGAACCTTCTCCAGGATGCGGGTCTCGGAGTGGCCGAACAGGCCGGCGGTGTATTCGCCGCAGAGGTCGAGATAGGCATTGCCGTCGATGTCGGTGGCGTAGCAGCCCTGGCCGCCGGCCATGGCGGAGGGGAACGGGGCGTAATACAGGTTGGAGCGGGTGTTGCCGCCGGGCATCACCATCTTGGCCTTCTGGTGCAGGGCGGCGCTTTTTGGGCGGGCGGCGGTGTAACGCTCGTGGGCCTCGGCGATGGCGGTATCGAGGTCGCTGTTGCGCGGGGCGGCGGTCGTGGCGGACATGGCGGTCTCCCTTGAGCCGAGGTTCTGTGTGGGTGGCGCGGCCCTGCGAGGATACGACGGAACCGCCCGTTGGATGGAAGTCTAGCGACGGCAGCGGCGACGAACACCCCTATTCCAGCGCAAATGGCGCCAAGGCAGGGCGATACCCGGCGCGCAGCACCGCAATGGTGCAGCGCGGGGTCAGGACAGTCACCTCGGCGGCGGGATCCGCAGGGAGCGCCGGCGCGTAGCCCGACGGGGTGAAGGGGTGCAGCACGGCATCGCACACCAGAGCCGGGGCGTCCTGCCAGAGGATGAAGCTGGCGAAGGGGAGGTCGCCCAGGCGGGCGGTGTGGCGGCGCTGGGTGCGGCCGGTCGGGGATACTCGGTCGGCATGCAGGCGGGCGTTCATGGCCGGGGCGGTTGGGGTTTCGCCATGCGCGGACTGCCAGGCGGCCTGCCAGCGCCGATAATCCGCGCGGCGGCACTCGGCGCAGGGGCGGTGGCCGGCGGCCAGGGCCACGGCTTCGTCCAGGAAGAACAGCTCGGTCCAGCCGCGCCCCATCACCGCGCGATGGCGGCCGCGGAACGATAGCTGGCACGTCACCCAGCCATGCGTGGTCCAGCGCCTGCCGCCCAGCGTGCAGTCGTCGCGGTGGATGTGGCCGCGGTTGCCCATGATGGTGCCCCGGGCGGGGTTTGCCACGATCTCGCCGGTGGGCATGACCCGGTTCTGCAATGGCATGGCGATCGCGTCCCGCAGACGTGGGCCATGAGCCTGCCGGTGGTTTGGGCTGTTGCCAAGTCGGGCCGGGCATGCGGCAATCGGGGCCGGGATGGAACGGAGGATACGACATGGATTTCTCGGGCAAGGTGGCGCTGGTCACCGGCGGCGGCGGCGGGATCGGGATTGCCACCTGTCTCGGCTTTGCCAAGCGTGGCGCCAAGGTGGTGGTGGTGGACCATGACGCGGCGCTGGGACAGGCGGCGGCGGATGCGGTCAAGGCAGCGGGGGGAGCTGCGATCTTCGTGCGCGCCGATGTGTCCAAGTCCGCCGATGTCCAGGCCTATGTGAAGGCCACGATGGACGCCTATGGGCGGATCGACTGCTTCTTCAACAATGCGGGGATCGAGGGGAAGGTCACGCCGATCACCGAGATGGACGAGGCAGTCTGGCACCAGGTGATTGGGGTGAACCTGACCGGGGTGTTCCTCGGGCTGAAATACGTGTTGCAGGTGATGCTCAAGCAGGAGAGCGGGACGGTGGTGAACACCGCCTCGACTGCAGCACTTTTCGGAGGCCCCGGAATGGCGGCCTATGTTGCGTCCAAGCATGGGGTGGCGGGGATCACCAAGGTGACCTCGTCTGAAGTGGCGCGCTACGGCGTGCGGATCAACGCGATCTGCCCGGGGCCGGTAGAGACGCGGATGATGCGATCGCTGGAATCGCAGCGGAACCCGGCGGACCCGGAAGCGGTGCATGCCCTCAATGCGGCGGGGATGCCGACCGGGCGCTACACCTATCCCGAGGAAGTCGCCAATGCCGTGATGTACCTTTGCTCGGACCTGTCCTCGAACATCACCGGCACGCAGCTGGTCATCGACAGCGGACGGTCGGCCACGGGAGGTGCGGTGATCGCGCCACGACGGAACAGCTGACGATCGCGGCGGCAGGCAAGGCTGGGCGGCAGGCAAGGCTGGGCGACCGGCCTACTTGCCGCCCGATTTGCCCCGCACTTCCTGGTGCCACACCATCAGCCCCGCGGCGATGATGATGGCGATGCCGGTGAAGTTCCAGGCATTGGGGATTTCCTGCCAGATCAGCACGCCGAGCAGGGTTGAATAGACGATGGCGCCATACTCGAACGGCGCGACCAGGGTGGTCTCGCCGATCCGGTACGCCTCGGTCATCAGGAGCTGGGCGAGCAGCGTGACGACGCCGATGGAGAGCAGGCCGGCCAGGCCCATCCAGGTAGGCGTGACCCAGACCGGCAGGCAGAGCAGGCCCGATAGGATCGCGCTGCCGATGCCGAACCAGAGGACGATGGCGATATTGCTCTCGCCCTGTTCGCCCATGCGGCGGATGCTGATCATGGCCAGCGCCCAGGTGACCACGCCGGCCATGACGATGGCGACCGGCAGGGCGGGCAGCGCGTCGGCACCGCTGGCCCAGGGTTGGACCATCAGCAACACGCCGCCGAGACCTGCCAGGACGGCGGCGATGCGCTGCCAGCCGACCCGCTCGCCCAGCAGCGGCACCGAGAGGATGGTCAGGAACAGCGGCATGCAGAAGCCGAGCGCGGTGTTGGTGGCCAGCGG
>CAXNGD010000267.1:0-4693 GCA_964201575.1 Acetobacterales bacterium
CCCTGGTGGGGTCCAGGGGCAAAGCCCCTGGTCTTGCTTCCTGTCAGACCCGCTCCAACACCGCGGCGATGCCTTGGCCGCCGCCGATGCACATGGTGACCAGGGCGTGTTTGCCGCCGGTGCGGTGCAGTTCGTACATTGCCTTGACGGTGACGATGCTGCCGGTGGCGCCGACGGGGTGGCCGAGGGAGATGCCGGAGCCGTTCGGGTTCACCTTTGCGGGGTCGAAATCCATGTCCTGGGAGACGGCGCAGGCTTGAGCGGCGAAGGCTTCATTGGCTTCGATCACGTCGAGGTTGGCCACCGTCAGGCCGGCGCGTTCCAGGGCGCGGCGGCTGGCGGGGACGGGGCCGATGCCCATGTAGGCCGGGTCGACACCGGAGTGGCCGGCGGAGACGATGCGGGCCATGGGGGTGAGGCCGAGGCGGCGGACGGCCTCGCCACTGGCCAGCACGACGGCGGAGGCGCCGTCATTGATGCCGGAGGCGTTGCCGGCGGTGACGGTGCCGTCCTTCTTGAAGACGGTGCGCAGGCCGGCGAAGTCCTCGGCCTTGGCGTCGTGGCGGATGTGTTCGTCGCTGTCGAAGGCCACCACGCCTTTGCGGGTTTTCACCTCGATCGGCAGGATCTGGTCCTTGAAGCGGCCTTCGCGGGTGGCCTGGCTGGCGCGGCGGTGGCTTTCCAGGGCGAGGGCGTCCTGTTGCTCGCGGGTGATGTTGTGCGAGGCGGCGAGGTTCTCGGCGGTGACGCCCATCAGGATGCGGTGGAACGGGTCGTTCAGCGCGCCGTCCAGCGTGTCCTTCATGGTGGTGTCGCCCATCTTCTGGCCCCAACGGGCGGCGGCGACGTGGTAAGGGGCGCGGCTCATGTTTTCGACGCCGCCGGCGATGGCGATGTCGCAGTCGCCGGCCTTGATGGCGTTGGCGGCGGTCAGGATGGCCTGGAGCCCGCTGCCGCATAGGCGGTTCACGGTGGTGGCGGGAATGCTCTGGGGCAGGCCGGCTTCGATGACGGCGATGCGCGAGATGTACATGTCGCGGGGTTCGGTGTGGATGATCTGGCCGAAGACGGCAAGGCCGATCTCGGCGGGGTCGACCTTGCTGCGGGCGACGGCCTCCTTGGTGACGGCGGCGACGAGGGCCGAGGGGGTGATGTCCTTCAGCGCGCCGCCGAAGGTTCCAACGGCGGTGCGGACGCCGGATACGATGAAGACATCGGTCATGGGGCGGTTCCTCGAAGTGCGGTGGGGCCAAGGATAGAGTGTGACTGGTGGCGGGGGTTGGCCGCGTGTTTCACGCGCATCAGCCGTGAATTCGGTGCGCAGCCGCAGCAGCTTGTAGCTTCATCCGTTCTTATGGAATATCGGATATCCCAGCAAGGGTGGACTTCGCCGGCGAACCCACGCCATGGCGGCCGGTGCGTTGGACAGTTCGCTGTTCTGGCGCCGCGGCGGACAACAGGGTAGCACGTCACGCCGTTGCCGCGCCGGGCCTGTGCCCGATCCGTTCAGCGCATGAATATTCAAGGGGTCGAATGCTTTATCACGTGTACGAGATGCAGCGTGCGGCACTTGGCCCCATACGGTTTGCCGCCAGCGGGGCATTGTCGCTTCTGGGACTTCCGTTCAATCCGATGCGCGACACGCCGCTGGGTCGCATCTCGACCGCAGCGCTGGACAGTTTCGAACACTCGACCCGGGCTTTCATCAAGCCGGCCTTCGAGCTGCCGACGACGGTAATCGACGGTGCGGAGGTTGCGGTGCACGAGGAGGTGGTGTTGCGCCAGCCTTGGTGCGACCTGCTGCATTTCCGCCGGGAGGTGTCGCGGCCGCAGGATCCCGTGGCGCTGCTGGTGGCGCCGATGTCCGGGCATTATGCCACGCTGCTGCGCGGCACGGTGCAGGCTTTCCTGCCTGATCACGACGTCTACATCACCGACTGGCGCGATGCGCGCGACATGCCGGTGATCGGGCCCGGTTTCAGCCTGGACGACTATGTCGACGATGTGACCGCGTTCATCACCCATCTGGGGCCGGATTGCCACGTGATTGCGGTGTGCCAGCCGGCGGTGCCGGTGTTGGCGGCGGTGTCGCTGATGAATGCCGATGCGCCGCATACGGCGCCGCGCAGCATGACGCTGATCGGCGGGCCGATCGACACCCGCGAGGGGCCGACGGCGGTGAATGCGTTTGCCAAGAGCCGGAACCTGGATTGGTTCCGGCGCCATGTCATCCATCGGGTGCCGTTTGGCAATATGGGCTTCATGCGCCAGGTCTATCCGGGGTTCCTGCAGCTAGCGGGCTTCATGGCGATGAACCTGGACCGGCATGTGGAAGCGCATTGGCAGATGTTCCAGCATTTGGTGGAGGGCGATGGCGAGCCGCTGGCGTCCAAGCGGGCCTTCTATGACGAGTATCGCGCGGTGATGGATTTGCCGGCCGAATACTATCTGCAGACGATCGAGAAGGTGTTCCAGGAGCACCATTTGCCGCGCGGCATGTTCTTCCATCGCGGCACGCTGGTTGACCCCGGCGCGATCGCGCGCACCGCGATGTTCACCGTGGAGGGCGAGCGCGACGATATCTCGGGCGTTGGCCAGACGCGGGCGGCGCACAAGCTGGCGCACAACCTGGCGCCCGAGAAGCATGCGCATTGGGAACAGCCGGGGGTTGGCCATTACGGGCTGTTCAACGGGCGGCGGTTCAACGCCGAGGTGGCGCCGCGGATCAAGGGGTTCATCGCCCAGCACGGGTGATCGGGGGTTAGCGCCGGCCCGGGGCGACCAGCGCATAGTCACGGGAATCTGTTGGCGTGCCGGCGTTGCGGCACTAGATTGCGCTGTGCAAGGCGCAAACGCCGCAACGATGGGAGACACGTTCATGCTCGGCTTGATGCAGAACCAACAGTTGATGATCAGTTCCATCATCTGCCATGCCGCGCGCCATCACCCGGAAGGGGAGATCGTCTCCAAGACGGTGGAGGGGGCGATCCATCGCACCACCTATCGCGACATCGAGCCGCGGTGCCGGCGGGCCGCGCGGATGCTGCAACGGCTGGGGGTGAAGCATGGTGACCGGGTTGCCACGCTGGCGTGGAACGGGTTTCGCCATTTCGAGCTGTACTACGGCATCTCGGGCATGGGGGCGATCTGTCACACCGTCAATCCGCGGCTTTCGCCAGCGGACCTGATCTACATCATCACCCATGCCGAGGACGGGGTGCTGTTCCTCGACACGACCTTCGCGCCGCTGATTGCCGCGGTGGCGCCTGCGCTGCGCGGCTGTCTGCGGGCGGTGGTGTTCATGACCGAGCGCGCGCACATGCCGGACATCGCCCTGCCGGAGGGGATGGAGTTGCTGTGCTACGAGGAGCTGATGGCGGCGGCCGACGAGGCATATGTCTGGCCGAGCTTTGACGAGAACACGGCGGCGGCGCTGTGCTATACTTCGGGTACGACGGGCAAGCCCAAGGGGGTGCTGTACAGCCATCGCTCGACGGTGCTGCATGCGTTTGCCAGCAACACCGCCGATGTCATCGGGCTGCGCGCGGCCGACCGGGTGCTGCCGGTGGTGCCGATGTTCCATGTCAATGCCTGGGGCACGCCGTATGGGGCGCCGATGGTGGGGGCATCGCTGATCATGCCGGGGCGGTACCTGGATGGCGCCAGCCTGACCAAGCTGATGAACGACGAGAAGGTGACTTTGTCGGCCGGGGTGCCGACGGTGTGGCTGGGGCTGCTCAACCATCTGCGCAGCAGCGGCGAGCGGCTGCATACGGTCAAGAGCTTCGTGATCGGCGGCTCGGCCTGTCCGCAGCTGTTGTTCGAGGCGTTCGACAAGGAATACGGCATCCGGATCGACCATGCGTGGGGGATGTCGGAGCTGTCGCCGCTGGGCACATACAACGCGCCGAAGGCGGCGAACGCGCATCTGGTGGGCGAGGAGAAGATGCGGCTGCAGCTCACGCAGGGGCGGAGCATCTATGGCGTTGACATGCGGATCGTGGATAACGAGGGCAAGGAGTTGCCCTGGGACGGCACGATTTCGGGGCATCTGCAGTCCAAGGGGTTCTGGGTTTGCAGTTCGTATTTCGGCGGCACGGCGGGCGATGCCTTGACCCGGGATGGCTGGTTCGCCACGGGCGATGTGGCGACGATCAGCGCCGATGGCTACATGGAGATCACCGACCGGTCGAAGGATGTGATCAAGTCCGGCGGTGAGTGGATCAGCTCGATCCAGCTTGAGAACCTGGCGATGTCGCACCCGGATGTGGCTGAGGCGGCGATCATCGCGGCCAAGCATGAGAAATGGGACGAGCGGCCATTGCTGATCGTGGTGGCGCGCGAGGGGCGGGAGATCGACAAGGCGGGGCTGCTGTCGTTCTACGATGGCAAGGTGGCGAAGTGGTGGATCCCCGACGATGTCGTGGTGGTCAAGGAGCTGCCGCATACGGCGACGGGCAAGGTACAGAAGCTGGCGCTGCGCGGGCAGTGGGCGAACCATCTGTCGGGGGGGTAGGAAGAAGGAAGGCCTTCTTTTTCTGAAGAAAAAGAAGGGCGGATTCAAGTTTGGGAGCGAACGTCGCCGGGGGGCGTGTTTCCTGCCGCGGCTGCGGCAGCGAGAAGGCTGGCAAATTGCTCGCCTGGAGTGGCGTAGTCGAGCGTTTTCCTGGGGCGGTCGTTGAGGCTGGCGGCC
>CAXNGD010000268.1:0-4675 GCA_964201575.1 Acetobacterales bacterium
CTGGTCTGGGACAGCTACGACGCCATCGTCCAAGCATGCAAAGACGCATGGAACTTCCTCGCCGAAGACCCAATGCGGATCGCATCCATCGGACATAGGCAGTGGGCGTGTGTCAGAAGCTAGGGCGGTTGGTATAATTTATTCACCCGATTGCCCTGTCGATGCCGTGTTGGGCAGGCGATCCAGCGCTTTGGCCGCGTTCAGTCGCCCGCGCCGGCGCGGATTTCCGCCACCAATTGGCGCAGTGCCGAGGGCACGAACGGCTTTTCCAGCATCGGCCGCCCGGTCCTGGCAACGAAACCTTCAGTGGCCGAGCCGAGCGTGTCGCCGGTCACGAAACCGACCCGCGCGCACAGATGCGGCCGGTGCTGGCGCAGCCACTCATACACCGCCGCACCATCAATCCCCGGCATGCGCAGATCGCTCAGGATCAGCGCGTAATCCTGGGTCGAAAGCCGCTTCAGCGCCGCCTCGCCGGTATCGACGACATCGCAGTCATAGCCCTGGCGGCCCAGCATGTCCGCCAGCAGCGCCGCGATCTCCGGCTCGTCGTCCAGCACCAGCGCCGGCTGGCGGGCGCGCACCACTGGGGCGGCGGCTTCCTCCTCTGCGAGTGCCTCGTCGGCGCTGTGGCGAGGCAGGCGGATGACAAAACACGCACCACCGCCCGGGGTCTCCTCCAGCGTCAGCGTGCCGCCATGCACCTCCATGATCCCGCGCGACACCGTCAGCCCGATGCCCATGCCGATCCCCGCCGGCTTGGTGGTGAAGAACGGATCGAATATCTGCCCGCGCAACGCTTCCGGCACGCCCGGTCCGTTATCGCCAACATCGATGCGCACGAAGTCGCCCTCGATCAGCGCCGCAATCCGCACCCGTCGCGGCTGTGGCCGTGACTCCAGCACCTGGCGGGCATTGACCAGTAGGTTGCTCAGCACCTGGTTGAACTGGTCGTGGTCGCACGGCACGCTCGGCAGGTCGTCGGGGATGTCGCGCTCCACCGCGACGCCGCTGCCGCGCAGCCCATAAGCGAGCAATTCCAGCGCCGTCTGCACGGCGGTGGCGATGGACATCGGCTTGACCTGGCTGCGGTTCTGCCGCGCCAGCGCCAGGAAGCTGCGCACGATCCGCCCGCACCGCTCGGCCGCTGCCTGGATGCGATCAGTGCGGCCAACCAGCGCCGGGGCGAGTTCCTTGGCCTCCTCGCCCAGCATCATCGCGTTGCCGATCACGATCGATAGCGGGTTGTTCAGCTCATGCGCGACACCGGCGAGCAGCGAGCCGAAGGCGGCCATCTTCTCGCTTTCGTGCAATGCCTCGCGCTGACGCTGGATCTCCGCCTCGGCAGTGCGCGCCGCGGTGAGGTCGCGCAGATAGGCGGTGAACAAGCGACGGGACGGCAACTGCACCTCGCCAACCGCCAACTCCACCGGGATCCGTGCGCCATCGGCCCCCAGCGCCTCGGCCTCGATGCGCGTGCCCACCCAGTCCGGCCTGCCCGCCGGCGCGGCCGACACCCCGTTGCTGTCCGGCCGAAGCGCCGGCAGATCCAGCAGCGTGCCGACCTGGCGCCCAATCGCCGCTGTACGCGCAAGGCCCAGCCCGCGCTCGGCCGCCGGATTGAACTCCACCACCCGCCCGGCATCGTCGAACACGATGATGCAATCCAGTGCGGCGGCGGTGATGGCGGCATATTGCGCCTCGCCCGCCTTCAACTCGGTCATGTCGCGGCTGTAGCCGACCACGCCCACCACCGCCCCGCCAGCATCGCGATAGGGGTAGTAGGTCCGATGGACGTAGCGCTCGCCTTCGAAGTAGCCAAGCCAGCCCTCCCACACCTCCTCCGAGCCCTCCAGCGCTCGCTCGAACAGCGTGCGGTGGATCGGGTCCGGTCGCATGCGGGCATAGACCTCCTCGCCGATCACCTCGCGGATCGTCTTGCCGAGGATCGCGTCAGGCGTCTGGCGCAGATAGGTCCAATAGGCCGCATTGACATAGCAATGCCTGCCGTCGCGATCGACCAGCGCCAGCCGCGCCGGGATCGCATCCAGCATCTTGCGCAGATCAGCATCCGTGATCTCCAGCGTGAGGCTATCTCCCCGCAGGGCCATTGGCCTGTCCCTCATCGAGGTGCTGCGAACTCCGGCAACGCATGCGCCGAAACCGCCGGCACCGGCCCGTCCATGAGCCGCACATCCACCAGGCAGGACTGCGCCGTGCAACCCTGCGACAGGCCCGAGGCGCCGATATCGCGCGTCACCGCATTCGGGTTGCCGTGCTTCTCCAGCCCAGTCTGCCAGTCGTAGTCATACCATGCCCCGGTCGCCAGACGCGCCACCCCGGCCATGATGTCCGGCGTCACGATCGCGCCAGCCAGGCAGCGGCCACGGTCGTTGAACACCTCCACCACATCGCCATCGGCAATGCCGCGCGCGGCGGCATCGGCGGGATTGAGATAGACCGGCTCACGCCCGGCCACCTTGCCAGCCATGCTGTGCGGGCTGGCGTCGAGCTGGCTGTGCAGCCGCCGCGCCGGCTGGTCCGACAACAGGTGCAGCGGGTACTGCCCGGCCGCCGTCGCCCCGAGCCATTCCAGTGGCTCGAACCAGGTGGGATGGCCCGGGCAATCGGCCAGCCCGAACCCGGCGATGAGCTCCGAGAAGATCTCGATCTTGCCTGAGGCGGTGTTCAGTGCGTGGGCCTCGGGGTCGCGGCGATACGCCTCCAGCATCACGATCGGCGCGGCATGCGCCTCCAGGTTGATCAACCCCTGGTCCCAGAACGTCTCGAAATCCGGCAACGCAATCCCCATGCTGTCCGCCCGCTTGTGCAGCACATCGTACAGGTGCTCCACCCACTGCATCTCGTCCCGCCCCTCGGTGAAACCCTCCTTCGCCCCCATGCGCTCCGCCAGGGCGGTGAAGATCGCATAGTCATCGCGCGCTTCCCCCGCCGGCGGCACAACCTTGCGCATCGCCACCACAAGGCCTTCCTGCGTGCCAAAGCCGATATCGTTGCGTTCCAATGTCGTCGTCACTGGCAGCACCACATCGGCGAACTTTGCCGTTGACGTCCAATAGGGCTCGTTGACGATGATGGTCTCGGGCTTCTGCCAGGCCTGCGCCAGCCGAGCCAGATCCTGGTGATGATGGAACGGATTGCCGCCGGCCCAATAAATCAGCTTGATGTCGGGATAGGTGTGAACCCCGCCATTGTAGCGGAACGCCGTGCCCGGGTTCAGCAGCATGTCGGCAATCCGCGCCACCGGGATGAAGCCGCGCACCTTGTTGGTCCCCTGCGGCAGCGACGGCCCCGGCAGGCGCGTCTGCGGACTGCCCATCCGGTTGGTCGGCCCATAGCCCAGCGCAAACCCGCCGCCCGGTAGCCCCACCTGGCCCAACATGCAGGCCAGCACAATGGTCATCCAGAATGGCTGCTCGCCATGCGACGCCCGCTGCAGCGACCAGGCGGTGTTGATCATCGTCCGCGTGCCCGCCATCTCGCGCGCCAGCGCCACGATCCGCGCTGCCGGCACGCCGGTAATGGCACTCGCCCACTCCGCCGTCTTCGCCACCCCATCCGACGCCCCGGTCAGGTACGGCTCGAACTTCTCATACCCCGAGCAGCAGCGCGCCAGGAACGTCCAGTCCACCACCCCGTCCACCACCCATTGCCGGGCCAGCGCCAGCATCAGCGCCGTGTCGGTATTGGGCCGGATCGGGATCCACTCCACTGCGCCGCCGGTCTCCAGATTGTCGCACACCGGCGAGATGTTGATGAACCGCACCCCTGCCTTGGCCATCGCCTGCAACCCCGGCGCATGCTGGTGCCGTCCAACCCCGCCCTGGCTGATCTGCGCGTTCTTCAAGGGCACCCCGCCAAACGCCACGAACAGCTTCGTGTGCTCAGCCATCACATCCCAGCTGGTCAGCTGCTCCCAGCTCTGGTCGATCGGCATCAGCACATGCGGCAGCACCACCCGCCCGGCGCCCAGCGAATAGCTGTCATTGTGCCGCACATAGCCGCCAATGCTGTTCAGGAACCGGTGCACCTGGCTGTTGGCATGATGAAACCGCCCGGCACTGGCCCAGCCATACGACCCGCCAAAAATCGCCTCATTGCCATGCGCCGCCTTCACCCGTGCCAACTCGCCCGCCACCAGGTCCAGCGCGGTGTTCCAATCCACCTCGACAAACGGCTCGCGTCCCCGCAGTTCCGGCGCCCCCCCCGGCCCGCGCTCGAGCCATGACCGCCGCACCGACGGCCGCCGCACCCGGACCCGGTCCAGCTCCGGGGACAGCATGTGCAGCCCGATCGCGCAGGGGTCGGGATCACGGCTCCAAGGCATCAGCATGGGTGCGCCATCGGCGCCCTTTGCCACTTCGTAGGTGCCCCAATGCGCCTGTGTGTAGTGCGTCATGGCCGAAGTCTCCGTAAGCACATCAAAACAAAAAAGTCTTCTTTTTCTGTAGAAAAAGAAGCAAAAAGACTTTCATCCATTTGGGCCCGCTGGCGGGGCTCGCAAACGGATAAAAGTTTTTCGCTCATATTGCGAACTCTGTTGGCGGATGAGAGACTCGTCGGATCGCGGGGGACGGAGCTGGTTTGATGGGTGAGGCCGGGTTTGAGACGTGGCTGTCGATGATCGACCGTCTGGATGGGTCGCAGCGGCTTC
>CAXNGD010000269.1:0-4636 GCA_964201575.1 Acetobacterales bacterium
CGGTGTCGCCACCCGATACCTCGGCAACTACCTCAACTGGTTCCACCTCGCCACACTCAACCCAAACCCCAACAGCCGAGCCTGTCTCAGCGCAGCTCTCGGGCATAATCAGGCCGGAATAGCCCATGCATAGAGAGTGAGAACAGAGACTTTTTCTTTCAAAAATCCCGAATCGGCCCCCGGCAGATCCGCGCCTAATATATTTCGATAACAAAATATTACTAAATCGATCATTAAAGCCCCAGCGAATCCAACCGGATAACCGGCACCACTGCCCCCGCCTCAAGCGCCGGTGCAAACGCCGCCCGCAAAATCAGCCCATCCGCCTGCGCCATCACCCGCAGCATCGACGAATCCTGCCGCGCAAACGCCGTCGCCACCAACCCGCCCTCCGCATCCACCGACAGCGTCGCCCGCAAATGATCCGCCCGCTTGTCATTGGCTGCCAACCCGGCCCCCAGCCGCGCCTGCACCACCGGCGGCGCCTCCGCCGGCAACCCGCTCAACCGCATCAGCGCCGGCACCAGGAACAGGATCGAACACACCAGCGAAGACACCGGATTCCCCGGCAACCCGATCATTCCCACATCGCCCATCCGCCCGGACATCAACGGCTTACCCGGCCGCATCGCAATCTGCCAGAAATCCACCACCAGCCCCCGCGCGCCCAGCGCCTCCTGCACCAGGTCGTGATCCCCCACGCTGGCGCCCCCCGACGTCACCAGCAAATCCATCCCATGAATGCTATCCGCCACCGCCATCAACGCCGCCCGGTCATCCGCCGCAATCGGCAAAACCACCGCCTCCCCACCCCCCGCCCGCACCAACGCCGCCAAGGCATGACTATTGGAACTGACTATCCCGCCCGCCGGAATCGGATCCCCCGGCAACGCAATCTCGTCCCCGGTCGCCAAAATCGCCACCCGCGGCCGCCGATGCACCGAAACCCACGGATGATTGCCCGCCGCAATCAGCCCGATATCCCGCGCATTCAACCGCTTGCCCCGCTCGATCAACACATCGCCGGCGGCAAAATCCTGCCCCGCCCGCCGAATATGCCGTCCGACCGAAACCGCCTCGCGAACCACCAGCGCGTCACCCTCCCGAGTGGCATCCTCCTGCAACAGAATCCCATCCGCCCCCGCCGGCACCACACTCCCGGTGAACAGCCGCAACGCCTCCCCGTCCCCCAACACCCCGTCCCAAGGATGCCCCGCCGGCGCCGACCCAACCACGCGCAACCGCGCGCCGACCCCGCCATCGCCAGCCTTCAGCGCATACCCATCCATCGCCGAAACATCCCGCGGCGGCTGCGTCAACCGTGAGACCACCGGCTTTGCCAGAACCCGCCCCCAGGCTTGAGCCAACGACACCACCTCGGCCGTCGTCGGCGCCAAACCGGCCAGGATGCGTGTACGAGCCTCCTCAACCGGGATCATCCGCTACTCCTGCCTAAAATCACCAGACTTGCCGCCAGACTTCGCCACCACCCGCAGCCCCTCGATGCGCATGCCCCGATCCACCGCCTTGCACATGTCATACACCGTCAACGCCGCCACCGACGCCGCACACAACGCCTCCATCTCCACCCCGGTCTGCCCCGTCGTCTTCACCGTCGCCGCGATCTCAACCGTATCGTCCCCCACTGCCTCCAACTCGATCGAAACCGAAGTGATCGGCAAAGGATGGCACAACGGGATCAGATCCGCCGTCCGCTTCGCCGCCATGATCCCCGCCAGCCGCGCAACGCCGAGCACATCGCCCTTCTTCGCCGTTCCCCCTCGGATCATCGCCAGGGTGGCCGGCTCCATCACCACCCGCACCCGCGCCGTGGCACTGCGATCGGTCACCGCTTTGCCGCCGACATCGACCATCACCGCCCGCCCCTCGGCGTCGAAATGCGTCAGCTTGTCGCTCATCCCCGCATCAACGCCCGCGTCGCCGCCGCCAGATCGTCCTGCCGCAACAGACTCTCGCCCACCAGAAACCGCTTCACCCCAAACCCGCCAATCCGCACCAGATCCCCATGCACCTTGTATCCGCTCTCCCCCACGATCACCCGGTCCGCCGGCACCAACGGCGCCAGGTCAACCGTCGTCCCCAGACTGGTCTGCATCGTCCTGAGATTGCGATTATTGATTCCAATGAGCTTCGTCTTCAGCTTCAACGCCCGCAACAATTCCTCGGCATCATGGCTCTCCGCCAGCACATCCATCCCCAACTCAAATGCCCGCGCCTCCATCTCCGCCGCCTGCCCATCCGACAGCACCGCCATGATCAACAGGATGCAATCCGCCCCCAACGCCCGGCTCTCATCGATTTGCCAGACATCGACCATGAAATCCTTGCGCAACACCGGCAGTCCGCACCCCGCCCGCGCCGCGACGAGGTCACTGTCCAGTCCGCGAAAATACGGCCGATCAGTCAGGATCGACAGACACGCCGCCCCGCCACGCTGATAGTCGGCCGCCAAAGCCGCGGGGTCGAAATGCGGCCGGATATCCCCGCCGGACGGCGAGGCCCGCTTGATCTCCGCGATCACCCCGAACTCACCGCCCGCCACCTTGGCGTCCAACGCCCGCGCAAACCCGCGCGGGGCAGAGGACATGGCCAGCCGGTCGCCCAGCCCCGCCGGCTTGCGCCGCGCCACCTCGGCCGCGGTATCGGCGCAGATCCGCCGCAGGATATCCGGCGCCCCGCTCATGCAACCGTCTCCCGCTTCAGCGTCTCAAGCGCCGCCAAGGCCGCCCCGCCATCGATCGACCCCGCCGCCAACGCCACCCCCTCGGGTAGGTCGCCGACCCGTCCCGCCACGATCAGTGCGGCGGCCGCGTTCAGCAGCACGGTGTCGCGATACGCCCCCTTCGCCCCTTCGAGCAGTGCGAGCATCGCCGCCGCGTTCACCGCGGAATCGCCGCCCTTGATCGCCTCGACCGGCGCCCGCCCGAGCCCGGCATCCTCGGGGACCACAATGAACGCCCGGATCGCGCCCCCGGACAGCGCCACCACCTGGTTCTCGCCCGCAATCGTCAGCTCATCCAACCCCTGGCCATGCACCAGCCAGACATCGGTCGAGCCGAGATTGGCCAGCGTCTCCACCATCGGCCGGGCCCAGGCGGGATCGAACACCCCGGTCAATTGCCGCTTCACCTCCGCCGGATTGGCCAGCGGTCCCAGCAGGTTGAAGATCGTCCGTGTCCCCAGCTCGACGCGCGGCCCCGCCGCATGGCGCAAGGCGGCATGGTGGCGCGGCGCGAACAGGAAGGCGCAATGCGCCGCCCGCAACACCTCCGGCAGGCGCGGCAAAGGCACATCCACGTTCACGCCCAGCGCGGTCAGCACATCCGCCCCACCGGTGCGCGAGGACAGCGCCCGGTTGCCATGCTTGGCCACCGTCACCCCGAGCCCGGCCAGCACAAAGGTCACCGCGGTCGAGACATTCAGGCTGCCCGCGCCATCGCCCCCGGTGCCGCAGACATCGATCGCACCCTCAGGTGCGGCCACCCGGTTCATCCGCGACCGCATCGCCCGCACCGCCCCGGTCAGCTCGGCCACGGTTTCGCGCCGCACCCGCATGGCCATCAGCATGCCGGCAATCTGCGCGGGCGTGGCCTCGCCGGCCATGATGATACCGAACGCCGTCTCCGCCTCGGCCTCGCTGAGCGTCAGCCCGGCCGCCAGCCGCGCCAGCACCGGCTTCAGGTCACCCGGATTGTCCGGCATGGGATCAGGCGGCCACCGGATCGCGCCCGTGGGCGGGGGTGTTCAGCCCGCGGGCGATGTCGAGAAAATTCTTCAGGATGCCATGGCCATGCTGGCTGGCGATGCTCTCGGGATGGAACTGCACCCCGAACACCGGCAGGGTGCGATGGCGCATGCCCATGACCAACCCATCGGTAAACGCGGTCGGCATCAGCACCTCGGGCAGGGTTTGCGCCCGCACGATCAGGCTGTGATAGCGCGTCGCCTGGAACGGCGAAGGCACGCCGGCGAAGATGTCGCTGCCGTCATGCTCCACCGCGCTCACCTTGCCGTGCATCGGCATCGGCGCGCGCACCACCTCGCCGCCAAAGGCCTGGCCGATCGCCTGGTGGCCCAGGCAGACGCCCAGAATCGGAATGCGGCCAGCGGCAGCAGTGATCAGGTCCAGGCAGATCCCGGCCTCGTTCGGCGTGCACGGCCCGGGCGACAGCACGATCGCCTCTGGCGCCATGGCCAGGGCCTGTTCCACGCTCAGCTTGTCGTTGCGCCAGACCTGACAGCGCGCGCCGACATCGCCCAGGAAGTGGACGAGGTTGAAGGTAAAACTGTCATAGTTGTCGATCAGCAGGATCATGGCGTCCATCCTGGCCGAGCCGGGCTTATGGGTCAATTGAAGCCCGGCTCCGTATTCCCGTCATGGCGGGCGGGGCGCTGAAACCAAGCTGTAATCTTTTACACGTAATACCAACCGCCCCAACCTCGGACTCTCGGCTGTTTCCAACGGCGGCATTCTCTGATTCCCTCGTCTCTGGCTGCGATTCGCGGCGTTGAGGGCGGTCATGGGCACGGCAATCACGATCACCAATCTGGCGCACTCATCGTCTTCGCTGCGCCAGCTTTCGGCAAGGACGAAGTCTGCGGCGGTGGCGCGGCG
>CAXNGD010000270.1:0-4632 GCA_964201575.1 Acetobacterales bacterium
GGAAACAGCCGAGAGTCCGAGGTTGGGGCGGTTGGTATAAGGTCCAGGGGCTTGGCCCCTGGCGGGTCTGGGCGGAGCCCAGCCTTCCTTATCTTCGCGCTTATGGGGCCAAGCCCCTGGACCCTAAATTATTGAAAAAGAATGGGATCCAAGGGCCGTCGGCCCTTGGTGGGTCCCTCGCGGCACGCTTGCGGCGCGACGGCAAAGCCCTGACCTTGCGATGTTTCCATGAGTCATCCGAAACCGGGACTGGTATGACACACCAACACCTTCATCCGGGTTACGAAGAAACGACCCGAATCTTAATGACGCCGACGGCGGCTCTTTTCATTTCGTTGTAGAAATTTTATGCGCCCGTGCCGATGCCGCTGCATCTGCCGCAGCGTCGCCAGGCCAACCACCACCAGTCCCAGCACCAGGACCTCCGAGGCCGGCCGGGCCCAGGGATCGAACACCAAATTGGCCTCGAACACCCGCTGCGCGGACACCGTGGTCGCCAAACCGTACCAGGTCACCTCAGTCGCCGCCGTCACCAGCGTCGCCACCGGCGTGATCGCCAACAGCCACCCCAGCCGCATGTGATGCCGCCGCGGCAGCGCCCGCCACAGCATCAGCCAGATGAACAGCCCGAACCAGAACACCGCCGTCTTCGCATTGATCTTCGCCTGCAACGCATAATGGAACATCGCCAGCACCGTCAGCGGATAGGCCCAGCGATGCAGCTTCTTCCACACCGGGCCAAGCCGCTTCTGCCACCAATCGGTCGAGGTCCAACACAACGCCGACAGCCCCACCAGGGCGACAAACCCCACCGTCAGATAGAACCGCAGCACAACCTCGCTGGCCACCGTCCACAGATTCCATTTCTGGTCGAAGATGTACAGCACGAAATGCAGCACCGCGTACAACCCCGCCGCCACCCCCAGCATCCGCCGCACCAGCAGAATCCGCGAAAACTCGAAAATCGCCCGCGCCGTGGTCACCGCCAGGGCAAACACCAGGAACCGCACCGACCAGTCCCCGGTGCGATGGATCGCCTCGGTGAACGGTCGCGCCCCCAGATCGCCCACCGCCCACCGCCCCACCAGCCACACCGCCGGATAGAGCGTGAACAGGAACACGACAGCCTTCAGCGCCGAGAACTTGCCTGCATGGTCATTCCAAGGCATCGGCACGTCACTCCATCCCGGATACTGACTATACGAGAAAGACTTCCCGTGGATGCCAGCGTGACACCCTATCGCGTCGGTGGCCGCCCTCCTGGTGGCCCTCCCCCCGGGGTCATCCCTGCTGGGATCTCAATCTTGGAGAAATCCGCCGGCGGCTTGAACCCGGCGGCCGCTTGCGGGCCATAGCTGACCGCCGTCGCCACGATCGCGCCTTTGCCGTCCAGCCCATTCCCGCGCAGCATCACCCCGTCCTCGGTGATACAGGCATTGCCGCTGCCATCCGCCGAGGTGATGTCCCAGACGGTGCATTTCAGCCCGGCGATCGTCTCCCCGCCCCGCCGCACGAACTTCATCGTGTCGGTCAACAGGAAGCCGCGCGAGAACGCGTTGTTCACCGGCATCTCCATGAACCGACGGTCCTGGGCCATCACCATCGTCAACCGCTGGGTGATGTGGTCGACGATGACATACGCCCCCGCCGCTCGGCCACCGCCCATCCCCTCAACCCGCATCAACTTGCCGCCGGCGGTGAACGACACCTTCAGGTCCTGTTGCTGCTGCGGCCCCTGCACCGGGCCACTGGCGCGATAGCTCACCGCCACATCCCGCGTCGGCAGCACCGCTGGCCGGTCCTGGGCCGCCACCGGCTACCCCGCCACCAGCAGCGCCAGCCGGCCCAACATGCCCCGGATCATGACCACCTCCATCATTAACCACCGGAGGCTTTCACCCCACAGGGCGATCGTCAATTCGCCAGCGTCCTAATCGCCCCAGCCAATGCCCCGGGCTCCGGGGCCGCCAGCCACACCGCCGGGACCTCCAACGCCTCGGCCAGGCGCTGCTTGTAGAACTCACGGCGGATCTCGATCGCTCCGAACCGGGTCAGGTGGCTGGTGACGAACTGCGTATCCAACAGGGTGAACCCGCCCAGCCGCAGACGCGCCATCAGGTGCACCAGCGCCACCTTGGAGGCATCGGTCGCCCGGCTGAACATGCTCTCGCCGAAGAACGCCCCGCCCAGCGCCACCCCGTACAACCCCCCAACCAATTCCCCATCCACCCAGCTCTCCACCGAATGCGCCACCCCGCGACGGTGCAGTTCGGTGAACAGGGCTTCGATCTCCGGATTGATCCAGGTGTCCTCCCGCCCCGGCGCCGCCTGGGCACAGCCTGCGATCACGCCTGCAAAATCATGATCGGCGGTGACGGTGAACACCCCTGACTCCACCGTCCGCCGCAGCCGCCGCGGCAGATGGAATCCGTCCAAGGGCAGCACCCCGCGCAGCTCGGGATCCAGCCAGTAAAGTTTGGCAGCCTCACGCGCCTCGGCCATCGGGAAGAACCCCGCCCGATAGGCCCGGATCAACAGGTCAGGTGTGATCTCGACCGAACGACGCGACATGCCCTCATTGTGCCCGACCTCAGGCCAGTATCCAACTCTTGAACAGGGCGAGGTCGATGTTGCCGCCGCAGAGCACCACGCCAATGCGCCGCCCGGACTGAAGCTGCTTTTCCTGCAACAAGGCTGCCAGGGGGGCCGCCCCGGCGCCTTCCGCCAGGTTGTGGGTGTCGGTCCAATAGGCCCGGATCGCTCCGGCCACCTCGTCATCGCTGACCGTCACCACCCGGGACGCGCCTTTGCGGATGATCGCCAGCGCCCCGGCATCGGGCTGGCGGGTGGCCATGCCGTCGGCGCGGGTATTGGCGCTGTTGGTCTCCACCACATGCCCGGCGGCGAAGGAGAGCGCATAGGACGGGGCCTCGGTGCTCTGGACGCCGATGATCTCGGTCGACAGGCCCAGCAGGTCGCGGGTGAGGATGGCGCCGCAGATGCCCGAGCCCAGTCCGATCGGGACATAAAGCGCGTCGAGCGGGGGGGCGGTGTGGAACAGTTCCCGGGCCCAGGTCGCCACGCCGACCACGAGATCGGCGTGGAAGCTGGGGGCGAACAGCAAACCCCGTTGCTCGCCCAGGGCGCGGGCATGGACGCGGGCCCTGTCGAAATCGCTGCCATGCTCGATCACCTCGGCGCCGAAGGCCTGCATGGCGGCGTTCTTCTCGGTGCTGTTGCCGCGCGGGACCACGATGGTCACCGCCACCCCCGCCCGCTGGCCGGCAAAAGCGAGCGACTGGCCATGATTGCCGCGGGTGGCGGAGACCACGCCGCGCACCTGCGCGCCGCTGCGGTGCAGCCGTTCGAAGAAGGTCAGGCCGCCGCGTACCTTGAACGCCCCGGTTGGCGTGTGGTTCTCGTGCTTCACCCAGACTTCGCAGCCGGCCCGGGTTGCCAGCAGCGGCCAGGCATAGGCCGGGGTGGGCGGAAACGCCGCGTGGACGATGACGGCGGCGGCTTCAAGCTCGGCCAGGGTGAACATCGGGGTTCCAGACATGAAAAGGGCCGCCCCGGCTTACCGCGGCGGCCCTGATCAGGGAAGGCGTTGCGGCTCACGCGAGCTTGAGATTGGTCGCGGCGGCCTTGCCGCGCTCCATGACTACGTCGTAGCTGACCTTCTGGCCGTCATTCAGCCCCTTGAGGCCAGCGGCCTGGACGGCGGTGATGTGGACGAAGACGTCCTTGCCGCCATCCTGCGGCATGATGAAACCGAAGCCCTTGGTGGCGTTGAACCATTTAACCGTGCCGATTGCCATGCGGGTAGACTCCTGCGTTCAGCCGTGCGCCAGCGCGGCTGTTTTGGTGTGACGGAAGCAAAGTGTGAAGGTCGGTGCCGCGCTGCAAGAGGGGCCGATGCCGTCCTGGGCCAGGCGCGGTGCCACGGAGATGACGCCGAAACGCCTCCAACCGGGTGCTACGGGAGCACCCGGCTGAGGAATTGGCCGAATGCCATGCAGGCACCCGGTTTGCCAGATATCTTCGTTCGACAGGATCGACAAAGAGACCGCGATATTCGATCGCAAGAAAGGCGGTTGTGTCAGCCTCAGGCCAGCTTCAGGTTGGTAGCGGCGGCCTTGCCGCGCTCCATGGCAACCTCGTAGCTGACCTTCTGACCCTCATCGAGGCCACGCAGGCCAGCGGCCTGAACAGCGGTGATGTGGACGAAGACATCCTTGCCGCCGTCCTGGGGCATGATGAAACCGAAGCCTTTTGTGGTGTTGAACCACTTTACAGTGCCGATAGCCATAGCTGCGTCAAACTCCGTGCGGTCACTGCGCGGGGCGCGCAGCAGGTGTGGGCAAACGGTACCCGGTGTACCTGAAGCCCCCCGGCGACCTTGTTTTGGTGAGGATTTCTCCCCGTCCGGACAAGGCTTCTCAAGCCGACGGCACCACAAGCGTGGCCAACATACGATTGCGACCGTATTTTGGCGCAGAAATACGGCACGGAGTCAATCATTACCGCGCCGGGTGCAGGGCAATCGGATGAACGCCCAGGTAAAGAGCAAGGCTCCGCCGGCAAAGGGCCGGGGGCCCTTTGATCCCCGTTTTTTGGTCCCGACTCATCCCC
>CAXNGD010000271.1:0-4615 GCA_964201575.1 Acetobacterales bacterium
TCCTCGCGTTCCACTTCGCCGCCACCTTCCTGGTTGCCGGAGCCCTTCACCGGGCGGGGGGCGGAGCGGCCCGGCGCCTTGGCGATACCGTGGCTGATGAAATTCACCGCGTCGAGCCGGGTCATGTCCTGGGTTTGCAGGAAGTAGACGGCGTGGCTTTCGCGTTCGCTGAACAGGGCGACGAGGACGTTGGCGCCGGTCACTTCTTCGCGGCCGGAGGATTGGACGTGGATGGCGGCGCGCTGGACCACGCGCTGGAAGCCGGCGGTGGGCTTGGGGTCTCCCGGCCGGTCGGTGGCCAGGCCCGCCAGGTCCTTGTCGAGGAACTCGGTGAGTTCGCCGCGCAGCTTGTCGATGTCGACACCGCAGGCGCGCAGGACGGTTGCGGCGTCCGTATCATCGGTCAGGCCGAGCAGGAGGTGCTCGAGGGTGGCGTATTCGTGCTTGCGCTCGGTGGCGAGGCCGAGGGCACGGTGGAGCGTCTGTTCAAGATTGCGGGACAGCATGGTGGTCAACGCTCCTCGGAATAGAGGCGGTCACGGGGTATTCCCCCCAAACCAAGTGATGGCTCGGCGCCCTTTGCAAAGGGTCTGGGCGCCTTGTGGCGGCGAGGGGTCAGCGTTGCGCGGACCCGAGGACAAACATTCGCGGTCCCCGAGCAATCGCACCAGCGTTTTCTTGCAGATCCTGGTTAACTTTCGGCCAGCACGGGCGAAATCCGTGGGTTGGGCTGTGCGGGCGGCTGTGGCGTGCGGCCAGCGCCTCCGGCCGGGGCGGGGATGAAGCCGCGCAAGCGGGCGGGAAATCGGCGCCAGACATGCGGCAATCATGGCGCTGGGCGGGTGGCCTCGCATGCCGCGGCTGGCGGCGGGGGCGATCAATCTTTCTCGATCGTGCACTGCAGGGGGTGCTGATTCTGGCGGGCGAGGTCCATGACCTGGGTGACCTTGGTCTCGGCGACCTCATAGGTGAAGACGCCGCAGACGCCGACGCCGCGGCGGTGGACGTGGAGCATGATGCGGGTGGATTCCTCGCGGGTCTTCTGGAAGAAGCGCTCGAGGACATGGACGACGAACTCCATTGGCGTGTAGTCGTCGTTCAGCATCAGCACTTTGTACATGGCGGGCTTGCGGGTCTTTGGGCGCGCCTTGACGACCACGCCGGTGTTCGGCGCGTCGCCGCCGGGCTTGCGGTCGCCGTCATTGGGGCCGCCGTCGTTCGAGTTGCCTTTATCGCTCATCCTGCGCCACCACTGTCATTTCGGGCCGGTGCCGGCCCACGTCATGGGTCATCCTGCGCCCCAAGGCGTTAGCATATCGCAAAGCGCGGGCCAGCGAAACGCCTTAGCCGAGATGGGCCCTTGCCGGGATAAGACCAGGGGCGGAACGCAAACGAGGCCCGGACGGGGGGGCGTCCGAGCCTCGTCGCGTGGCCACAGCACAGCAGGGGCGGCCTGCTGGCGGGCCTCTCCGGTCAGCGCGTCTTAGGCGACGCGGCCGAATTTCTCCACCGCCATCGTAACACGTGCGGTGATCGGCGCCAGTGCCTGTTCGGCAAGTTTCACCGAAGCGTCGGTCAGCTTGCCGGTCTCGGCCATGGCGGTCTCCATCGAGGAGCGCGCCAGGGTGGTCTGCAGCTCCATGGCTTCCTGGATCGACTTCACGCCGGACAGCGCCTTGATGGTGCCGACGGCGGCTTCGACCTGTGCCTGGGCGGTGGCGGCGAAGGTCTTGTGCAGGTCCTGGACGCCGGCGGCCCAGATCTGGCCGGCCTTCATCATGGCTTCGACATTGCCCTGGCTGAAGGCAACAAACTCTTCGGCGGATTTCACGGGGGTGTTCATGGTGTTCTTGACCTCGGTATGGGTTGTTTTGGGTACGGCAACGATGCCGGTGGCGATGTCGGTGGCGATGTCGGTCGGGGCGATCATGGTCGGCGCAGGTGCCGCGGTCTGGATAAGCGCGGGCGGGGTCGGCGCGGGCGGGGTCGGCGCGGGCGTTGCGCGGACGGACCGGGCCGGAGAGGCGGGCTTGGCGGCGGTGGTCGGCTTGCGGGCCATGGCAATCACTCCCTGTCAGCGTCAATCCCGTCCGGTCCCGAGCCTGGGGGGCCGCGATCAGCGCCGTCGATTGTTTTTTGCTGCGGTGCAGCACTCCGCCTTATAGGCAGCCGGGGGTGCGGGGGTCAAGGAGAAATTGTGCAGCGCACAATAACGCAAAGCGCCGCGAAATCGACCTAGTCGGCGTGCGGGGTTTGGTAATATCGCCCGGCAAGGCTCTCAATTTTATGTCTTTCATTCGGCGGTTGGGGCTGGACAGCGAGCTTGGGCCGCCGGTAGAATCGGCACCACTCGCTGGGAGAGCGCTCTGCAATGGCTGTGAGTCTGCGTCCACCGCGCTGCATGGCGCCGTTCATCAGCGGGTTTTGGCTGGCGTTCGCGGCCCTTGCGTGCCTCGCAATGGCGCTGGCGCGGCCCGCCGCGGCGCAGATCGGCTCGGAGCGCTACAGCTCGCTGATCATGGAGGCACGGACCGGTCGGGTGATCTCGTCGGTCAATCCGGACGAGCTGCGCCATCCCGCCAGCCTGACCAAGATGATGACGCTCTATATGGTCTTCGAGGCGCTGCGCGACCGGCGCATCTCGCTGCATCAAAGCGTGCGGATGTCGCACTACGCCGCGGCGATGTCGCCGACCAAGCTCGGCGTGCCGCCGGGTGGCCGGCTGACGGTGGAGGAGGCGATTCTCGGGCTGATCACCCGCTCGGCCAACGATGCCGCGGCCGCACTGGGCGAGCTGCTGGGTGGGGACGAGGACCGGTTTGCCCGCATCATGACCCTGCGGGCGCGGGCGCTGGGCATGAGCCGGACGGTGTTTCGCAACGCCTCGGGCCTGCCGGATTGGGACCAGGTGACGACGGCACGCGACATGGCCACGCTGGGGCGTCGGCTGCTGTTCGATTTCCCGCATGAATACAAATACTTCGCTACCACCACCTTCCGCTTCCGCGGTCAGGTGCTGCGCAATCACAACAACCTGCTGGAAGCCTATCCGGGCACTGACGGGATGAAGACCGGGTATATCGATGCCTCCGGCTTCAACCTGGTCAGCTCGACGGTGCGCGGCAATGTGCGGCTGATCGGCGTGGTGATGGGGGCCAATCGCGGCGGCGAGCGCGACCTGCACATGATGGCGCTGTTGGACCAGGCCTATGAAAAGCTCGACGTGCCGATTGCGCCGCAGGTGGTCGCGCGGCGGGGGCCGTCGCTCGTCTCGGCCGCACATGCCGCCGCCACGACCGCGATCCTGGCGCCCTCGCTGGTCGCGCCGCGCGCGCGGCCTTCGGCCCGCTGGTCAGTCCAGGTCGGTGCTTTCGCCAGCGACGCCGCCGCCCGCCAGGCGGCCGTGGCGGCCCGACGCATCGTGGATATGGGCGAGGCGCGGGTCGAAGCGATCACCGTCAACCGCAAGCCGGCATTCCGCGCCCAACTGGCCGGGCTGAGCCAGACCGATGCGCAGGTGGCCTGTGCCACCCTGGCGCGGCGCAAGATCAGCTGCACCCCGATCCGGCCGGAGGCCGGGCAGATGGCCAGCCGCTAGGGTCATTCGCTTCGGGGAACCCTTGCGAGGCGCGCTTCGGTTGCGCATCTTGGCGGGATGGCACGGCCGGACCTCGGCCGCAGGGAGAGCGTGATGGACGGCAGGCAGGACGCGCGACATATCACCATCCACGCGCCCCAGGACTTCGCCGGGATGCGCGCCGCCGGTCGCCTGGCTGCCGAGACGCTGGACATGATCACCGACCATGTCCGGCCAGGGGTCACCACCGAGGAACTCGATCGCATCTGCCACGACTACATCCTGGGCCACGGCGCCACGCCCGCGCCGCTCAACTATCGCGGCTACCCGAAGTCAATCTGCACCTCGATCAACCATGTTGTCTGCCATGGCATCCCCGGCGAGCGGAAGCTGGATGCCGGCGACATCATCAACATCGATGTGACGGTGATCCTGGATGGTTGGTACGGCGACAGTTCGCGCATGTATTGCGCCGGGCCGCCGAGCACCAAGGCGCGCAACCTGATCGAGGGCACCCATGACGCGCTAATGCGCGGGATCGCCGCGGTCAAGCCGGGCGCGCGCTTCGGTGATATCGGCCATGCAATCCAGGCCCATGTCGAAGGCAACCGCTTCAGCGTGGTGCGCGACTTCTGCGGCCATGGCATCGGCCGGACGTTTCATGCGCCGCCCAATGTGCTGCATTTCGGCCGTAAGGGCGATGGGCCGGTGCTGGAGCCCGGCATGTTCTTCACCATCGAGCCCATGGTGAACGCCGGCCGGCCGGAGGTAAAGGTGCTGGATGACGGGTGGACCGCGGTGACCCGGGATCGCAGCCTGTCAGCGCAGTTCGAGCACATGATCGGGGTGACGGATACCGGGTGCGAGATCTTCACGCTGTCGCCCGGCGGGCTGTTCAAGCCGCCCTACCCCGCGGGCTGAATTGGCGGGAAGGTAGGCCAGGGCTCTGCCCTGGACCCGCTGGGGCCGGCGGCCCCAGACCCCATCCGTTTAAGCGCCTTCGGCAAGGGGGGCATCGAGGCCTTGATGAAGGCCTCG
>CAXNGD010000272.1:0-4606 GCA_964201575.1 Acetobacterales bacterium
GTCAGAAGCTAGGGCGGTTGGTATTATACCTGAAGCCAGAAGCTCTCATGACCCCGGCACAAGGGCCCACCTCATGACCACCCCCATCGCTGCCCGCATCGACATCATCTCGGACGCCATCTGCCCCTGGTGCTACATCGGCAAGCGCCAACTCGAACGCGCCCTCGCCCTCCTGGAACCCCAGGGCCTCAAATTCGAGGTCGCCTGGCACCCGTTCCAACTGAACCCGGACATGCCCCCCGAAGGCACCGACCGCCTCCAGTACCGTATCCAGAAATTTGGCTCCCTGGAAAAATCCCAGGCGCTCGACGCCCGCATCACCGAAACCGCCGCCACCCTCGGCCTGGACTTCCACCTCGACCGCCTGACCCGAACCCCCAACACCGTCGCCGCCCATCGCACCATCTGGCTCGCCGGACAACACGGCGTCCAGGACGCCGTCGTCGAAGCCCTGTTCGAAGCCTATTTCTGCCAAGGTGCCGACCTCACGGACACCAATTTCCTGACCGACCTGGCCGCCCACGCCGGCATCGAACGCGAAATCATGACCGAGATGTTCGCCACCGACCTCGGCATGGATGTGGTACTCCAGGGTGACACCGCCGCCCGCCGCGGCGGCATCTCCGGCGTCCCCAGCTTCCTGATGGGCGGCTACCTGCTGTTCTCCGGCGCCGTGCCAGCCGAACAGATGGCCGAAGCCTTCGCCCATGCCTGGAAAGTCCTCAACGCCCAAGCCGCCTGAAGACCCTCAGGTCGGCCCCGCCTTACGTCGGAACCGTAATCCGCACCCGCAACCCGCCCATGGGGCTGTCGTCCAACGCGATATCCCCCCCATGTGCCCGAACCACATCCAACGCGATCGTCAACCCCAACCCGGTCCCGCCGCCCTTCCCGCTCTCGAACGCCCGAAACACATCCTCGCGCCGATCGGCCGGAATCCCCGGCCCATCGTCGTCCACGGTAATCCCCACCGCCTCCGGCAACCGCGCCACCACGACCGCCACGTGGCGTGCATGGCGTCGCGCATTGTCCACCAGATTGGTCACCGCCCGCCGAAACGCCTCGGCCCGCAACATCAACACGATATCCTCGGCACACGTCACACTGACCGCCGCCCCCGCCCGTCGGGCATGGCGCGCCACATCATCCAACAGCGGCGCCAAATCCGTCGGCTCGGCCCGCTCCTCGCCCACCCCCCGGGCAAACGCCAGATAGCCGCCGATCATCCGGTCCATCTCCTCCAGATCGGCGGTCAGGTCGGCCGCATCCTGCCGATTGGCTTCGTCCAGCTTCATGATCGCCAACCCCAGCCGCATCCGCGTCAACGGCGTGCGCAAATCATGCGACACCCCGGCCAACATCTGCGTCCGCTGTGCCAGGAACCGCCGCACCCGCTCCTGCATCACGTTGAACGCCGCCGCCGCCTGCCGCACCTCGGTGGCTCCGGTGGGGCGCAACGCCGCACTGTCATGTCCCCGCCCGAACGCATCCATCGCCACCGCCAACCGCCGGATGCTGCGCACCTGGTTGTGCATGAACATCGCCGCAATGCCAAACAGCAACAACGCCGAGCCAACAAGCCAAAGAACGAACAGATACAGCGTGCCGGCAAACAACCGCTTGCGCGGCACATCCACCTCCAGCAACCCCTCCCCGCTCATCTGCACCCGCAGGACAACACTGTTGGCATCGCTCTGCCAATCCAACGCCACCGGCCGCCGCAACCGCTCCTCCAACGCCACCACCAGGCTGCGTTCCAGCAACTCCAGCGGCGGCGGCCGCCCATGCTGCGGCTCCAACGGCCCCGGCAGCACCCGCATCGGCAGCTCCAGCCGCTCCCGCACCTGCGTGAAGATGCGCTCGCGGTCGTCCGGATACCGCTCCAGCCCGTCCAACACCAACGCCACCTCGCCGGCAATGGCCGCCGACAGCCGGCGCGACACGATGCTCATATGCGTCCCGTAGAACACCTGCAGCGCCACCGCCTGCACCACCATCAGCGGCACCAGCACGATCAGCAGCGACCGCGCCAACAACCCGCGCGGCATGAACCGCTTCAACCCGCGGGTCCAAGCCACCGCCACCTCAGTAGCCCGGCTTCAGGATATAGCCGCGCCCGCGCACCGTATGCAGGAAGCGCGGGTCACGCGGATCGACCTCGATCTTGCGCCGCAGCCGCGTCACCTGCACATCAATCGCCCGCTCCCCGGCCTCATCCATCTCCAACGCGGCCGCGATATCCTCGCGCGTCAACACCTCATTCGGCCGCGCCGCCAGGGCCGCCAGCAACGCCGCCTCCCCCCCGGTCAGTCGCACCACCCCAGCTGGTCCGCGCAACTCGCCGCGCGTCCGGTCGAAATGCTGCGGCCCCAACGCCAACGGACCACTCGGTGCCTCCACCGCCACCGACGGCAAGGCGGCCCGCCGCAACAAGGCGCGTATCCGCAGCAGCAACTCGCGGGGATCGAACGGCTTGCCCAGGTAGTCATCCGCCCCGGCCTCGAACCCGGCAATCCGATCCTCCGGCGCCCCTCGCGCAGTCAGCAACAGGATCGGCGTCACCCCATTGTCTCGCCGCAACACCTCGGTCAGCTCCAGCCCGGTCTCGCCGGGCATCATCACATCCAAAACGATCAGGTCCGGCTGAAACACCCGCAGCCGGTCGCGCGCATCCGCCGCGGTTGCCGCGGTACTGACGCGAAAGCCATTCTCCTGCAGATACCGTGACAGCAGATCGCGCAACCGCGCATCGTCATCCACCACAAGAATGAGCGCGTCCTCGGTCACCTCACCGCGGCCCCCGCTCATGATCGACATAGTGGCGCGCATCGTCATCCATGATCCCGCGCATCACCCGGCGAAACCCATCCACCGCCACCGCCCCAGCCTCGCGATACGCATGCGCCAACCGCTCCCGCTGGCGCTCGAACAATTGCCGTTCCAGCGCGCGACCCTTCTCGGTCAAGGTCAACAACCGCTGCCGCCGGTCCACCTGGCCCTGCTGCTGGTCCACATACCCTTCATCCACCAACGCATTCAGCACCCGCGCCAGGCTCTGCTTGGTGATCCGCAGAATCGCCAGCAGATCGCTGACCGAGATTGACGGGTTGCGGCCAATGTAGTGCAGCGCGCGATGATGTGCGCGGCCCATCTCCAATCCCTCCAGCACCTCATCGGCCGCGCGGGTGAAATCGCGATAGGCGAAGAACAGTAGGTCCTGCGCCGCGCGCAGCTCCTCTTCGCGCAGGAACAGCAAATTGGCGCCGGCTGGCGCGGGTGCCCGGCCATCGCCAGCGCGTGGCTCGCCCTTCACATCGGGCATATCTGGCATACCTCGCATTTACGACAGGATTGTTGACGTAGCTTGGACATGATTATAGCTTCAGCCCTCAGAGAGCAACATTCTTGCGGGAGACGACCCTATGGCGCTAGTTCCTTTCGACGACCGGGATGGCTTCATCTGGTACGACGGCGCCATGGTGCCGTGGCGCGACGCCAAACTGCATGTTCTCTCGCATGGCCTGCACTATGCCAGCGGCGTGTTTGAAGGCGAGAGGGCATATGCCGGCAATATCTTCAAATTGCGCGAGCACTCGCTCCGCTTCCACAATTCCGCCCGCATCCTGGGTTTCGAAATCCCCTACACCGTTGAGGAAATCGACGCCGCCTGCATCGCAGTCCTGGCCGCCAACGGCCAATCCGACGCCTATGTCCGCCCGATCGCCTGGCGCGGCTCCGAGATGATGGCCGTCGCCGCCCAGAGTTCGAAGATCCACGTCGCCATCGCCACCTGGGCCTGGCCCGCCATGTTCGCCGACCGGATGGCCGGCATCCGCCTGGACATGGCCGAATGGCGCCGCCCGCACCCGCAAACCGCCCCCACCGCGTCCAAGGCCGCCGGGCTCTACATGATCGGCACCCTGTCCAAGCATGCCGCCGAAGCGAAGGGCTTCCAGGACGCGCTGATGCTCGACTGGCGCGGCCGGGTCTCCGAAGCCACCGGGGCGAACATCTTCTTCACCTTCGACGGTGAGCTGCACACCCCCACGCCTGACTGTTTCCTGGACGGGATCACCCGGCGCACCGTCATGGCGCTGGCCCGCGTCAACCAGATCAAGGTGGTCGAGCGCGTGATCCTGCCAGAGGAAATCGCCAAGGCCGATGAAGTGATGATCGTCGGCACCGGCGCCGAGGTCACTCCGGTGCGCGAGATCGCCGGAACGATGTTCACGCCGGGGCGGATCACCGAGACCCTGCTGACCGACTACGAAAAACTGGTCCGCATGTCGCCGGCCGACGTTGCGAAGCGCCTCGCCGGCTGAGCGGAAGGAAGGCGAGGGCTCTGCCCTCGACCCGCAAAGGGCCGGCGGCCCTTTGATCCCATTAATTTTCAATAGAATAAGGTCCAGGGGCTTGGCCCCTGGCGGGTCTGGGCGGAGCCCTGCCTTGCTGAACTTATACCAACCGCCCTAGCTTCTGACACACGCCCACTGCCTATGTCTGATGGATGCGATCCGCATTGGGTCTTCGGCGAGGAAGTTCCATGCGTCTTTGCATGCTTGGACGATGGCGTCGTAGCTGTCCCAGACCAGACTGCTGAGTTTGT
>CAXNGD010000273.1:0-4600 GCA_964201575.1 Acetobacterales bacterium
CGCAGTGATGCCGCGCAATCTCGTCAGATATCGTTCCCGCAGAACGGGCCAGAGCCGCAGCTATCGCCCGCACGCTCCAGCCGTCCTGCAAACGAAGCTCAATCGTCGTCCGATCACCAATCGTCAGCGCGCGTCGGTGAGAACCCATCGGGACACCCTATCCTATAGGGCCTCCCGGCGGCGTTCGCTCCCAAACTTGAATCCGCCAAGCAAAAAAACTTCATCCTCTATACTTCTCTCCCCCCGTCCTCCACGGGGGGAGCCGGAGGGGGGCCGCTCCCCACCAACCCAACCCGAGCCCCCCATGAACACTACCGTCCAAATCGCCAACCTCACCCTCGCGAACGACGCTCCCCTGGTCCTGATCTCCGGCCCCTGCCAGATCGAAAGCCGCAGCCACGCCCTCGAAGTCGCCACCGCCCTCGCCGAAATCTGCCGCGCCGCCAACATCGGCCTGATCTTCAAATCCAGCTACGACAAAGCCAACCGAACCTCCGCCACCGCCCAGCGCGGCATCGGCATGAGCCAGGGCCTCGAAATCCTCGCCGAAATCCGCCAAACCATCGGCTGCCCCGTCCTCACTGACGTCCACGCCGCCGAGCAATGCGCCCCCGCCGCACAAGCCGTCGACGTCCTGCAAATCCCCGCCTTCCTCTGCCGCCAAACCGACCTGCTCCTCGCCGCGGGCGAAACCGGCGCCGCCATCAACGTGAAAAAAGGCCAGTTTCTCGCCCCCTGGGACATGACCCACGTCGCCGCCAAAATCGCCAGCACCGGCAACACCCGCATCCTGCTCTGCGACCGCGGCACCAGCTTCGGCTACCACACCCTGGTCTCCGACCTCCGCGGCCTCCCCATCATGGCCCGCACCGGATACCCCGTCGTCTTCGACGCCACCCATTCCGTCCAGCAGCCAGGCGGGCAGGGCGCCTCATCCGGCGGCCAGCGTGAATTCGCCCCCGTCCTCGCCCGCGCCGCCGTCGCCGTGGGCGTCGCCGCCGTCTTCATCGAAGCCCACCCGGACCCGGATGCCGCCCCCTCGGATGGCCCCAACATGATCCCGCTGCGCGAAATGCCCGCGTTGATCGCCCGCCTCATGGCCTTCGACGCCCTGGCCAAGGCGCAGGAAGAATCTTCTTTTTGTGAACAAAAAGAAGCAAAAAAACTTCATTCACCGATCTTCCCCCCGTCATCCCGACCGAAGTGAAGCACCCACACTTTCGCCTACGCAGCTCCTGCGGTATAATCCAAACGAATAAAGTTTTTTTGCTTCTTTTTGTTCACAAAAAGATGAATCCTTCCTGCCACTTGTCTCCCTCCCAAGGACCCCCCCAATGCAAATGATCGACCACAACACGGGCACCGGCACCGAGGCCACCACCGGCCAGCACGTCACCGTCCACTACACCGGCTGGCTCTTCGACGAATCCGCCCCGGACAACAAGGGCCAGAAATTCGACAGCTCGCGCGACCGCGGCGACCCCTTCGGCTTCCCGCTCGGCGCCGGCCGCGTCATCCAGGGCTGGGACCAAGGCGTTGCCGGCATGAAGATCGGCGGCAACCGGACCCTGATCATTCCCCCGGAGATGGGCTACGGCGCGCGCGGCGCCGGCGGCGTGATCCCGCCCAACGCCACGCTGGTCTTCGACGTCGAATTGCTCGCCGTCGGCTGACCGGCCGGGTGGGATGCCGCCGGCATTCCACCCTCCACCGCGCCGAAAGATTTCCTTGCGCCGATTCGGCGGTTATGTATAATCCCAAACATGGAACCAAAAACCGCCCTCGCAGGCCGGTTGGCCCCGACCATCAAGGGGCTCATCCAAGCCTTCGGCAACGTTGCCGTACAGCGTCCCGCCCTAGCTCCGATTCTGCAGCTGCTCTATCTCCGCCTCTTTGCCCTGGTCGGCCGCATCGACCGCCTCGCAACCAGACTCCGCGACGGCACCCTCCCCAAGCCGCGCCATCGCGCGCCCAAATCCCCGACCGCGCCGAATCCGGCCCGCCCGCCCGCTCTCCGCCTCCCTTCTGGCCGCGGCTGGCTGTTCCACATCGCCCAGCGCGTGGCGCAATGGGCGCCCAATGTCGAGATCTACGTCAACCACTCTGATGTCATCGCCCTCGCCGCCGCCGCCCCCCAGGCCGGCCGCCTGCTGCGCCCGCTCTGCCGTCTCCTGTTGGTGCCGATCCCCGAACACATTCGCCTGCCACCTCGCCCGCGCAAACCCCGCCCGCTAAAGCCGCGCGCCGAACCTTTGCCGCCGCTGTCCAGCCACACCCCGGCCCCCGCCGGGACCGGCTAGCTTACCCCGCCGCCCGATCACCTGCGCCTGCGCGTTCCCGACCTGCCGTTCCGCCCGCCGCCCGCCCGGGTCCGTCGTTTCCGGCCGATTTGAAGCAATGTGCCGACTTGTGTAGATATTAATACGATATCATAACAAACAAAAGATAAAGCCGGCGAAAGCCCTGCCATGCACCCAATTTTTCCTTAACCTTTCAAACTTACCCTGCGTCCATTCGCCCCGCCCACGCAGGGGCTGCGTGCGGGAGCCCTGGTCCATGTCGAATTCAAAAGTATCGCACACGCCGCCGCCCCCCGCGCTGGTCTGCCGTTGCGCGTCCGGCTCTTCGGCGGCTACGCCGTGCTGATCCTGTTCAGCCTCGGCCTCGCCGGCACCGGCATCTGGGGCCTGGCGGCCATCGGCGCCCAGCTTTACAACCTCAAGAACAGCAGCGACGCCCTGCGCCAACTTGCTGTCGTGCGCGACATCATGGGCGAATTCGCCGCCGCCCAGCCGCGCTTCATGCTCGACAACAATCCCGGTGACCTCGCGACCCAGCCGCCACGCTTGCATCAGGCGCTGGCGGCCGCGGCGAGTGCCGCCGCCGGCAGCGAGACCGCCGCGGCCATCGGCGAGATCGCGCGCGGCATCCCGGCGCTCGAGCGGACAACCGCCCGCCTGCTTGAACTCGGAACCCAGGCCGAGGCGGCGCGCGCCCGCCTCTATCAAGGCGGCCAGCGCATGGTGCGCACCACCGAACGCCTGGCCAAGGCCGTGCGCGGCACGCCGGACGGCGAGGGTATCGCGGCCAACCTGGAGGTCTTGCTGCTCCAGGCCCAGGTCTGGAACTTGCGCTTCCTGGCCACCCGCGACACCTCGGCCGTCGGCCAGTTCAAGACCGGCGCCGACCGCTACGACTTCGCGCTCAACAGCGTGGACAACATCGATGACGCCGATGTCCGCCGCTTCGGCACCGAGGCCCGCCGCCTGCTTGGCGAGTACCGCGACGACTTCACCGCCGCCAGCGTGGCGATCCTCGAACAGTCCGAGCTGTACCGCCAGACCCAGCTGCCGCAAATGGCTGCGATGCAATCGGCCCTGCTGGCGGCCGGCACGGCGCTCGCGACCGAATTCGAAACCGCCGAAACCACGCGGCATGGCGCATTGGCCAGCACAAGCCGGCTCGAACTCGCGCTCGCCGCGTCCTGCCTCCTGGCCGGTATCCTGTTCGCCGTCCTGGTCGCCCGCAGCATCCTGCGACCGGTGACCGGCATGACCCTGGCGATGACCCGCCTCGCCCATCGCGACTGGACCGTCGAGGTGCCCGGCCGCGACAACCGCGACGAGATCGGTGCAATGGCCGAGGCGGTCGAGGTGTTCAAGCAGAACGGCATCCAGGCCGAACGCCTCGCCGCCGCCGAAGCCGCGACCCAGGCCGCCGAGCAACGCCGCGCCGAGGCGCTGGCCGTCCTGGTCCGCGGCTTCGAGGGCACCGTCGGCACAATGGCCGGCGACCTCGGCCGGGCCGCCGGCGCACTGGAGGGCACCGCCGCCTCGATGACCAGCACCGCCAGCCGAACCGATGACCGCGCCACCCAGGTCGCCGCCGCCGCCCTGCAAATGACCGGCAGCGTCAATATCGTCGCCGCCTCCGCCGAACAGCTCGGCGCCTCGATCCGCGAGATCAGCGAACAGGTCACCCAATCCGCCACCATCACCGACCGCGCCGCCCAGGACGCCGCCCGCACCGACGAGATCGTCAAAGCCCTGGCCACCGGCGCCCAGCGCATCGGTGATGTGGTCGGCCTCATCAGCGAGATCGCCGGCAAGACCAACCTGCTGGCGCTCAACGCCACCATCGAAGCCGCCCGCGCCGGCGAGGCCGGCAAGGGTTTTGCCGTCGTTGCCTCGGAAGTGAAGTCGCTCGCCAACCAGACCGCCAAAGCGACCCAGGCGATCGGCGAACAGGTGCAACAGATCCAGGCCGCCACCCGCGCCGCCGTCGGCGCGATCGACAGCATCGTGGCCACCATCGGCGAGGTCAGCCGCATCGCCACCGGTATCGCCTCGGCGGTCGAGCAGCAAGGCATGTCGACCCAGGAGATCGCGCGCTCGGTGCAACAGGCGGCCCAGGCCTCGCAGGAAGTCTCCGGCACCATCGGCGAGGTCAGTCAGGCCGCCAACGACACCGGCCGCTCCGCCGCCGCGGTCCTGGAAGCCGCCGGCCAGCTCTCCCGCCAGGCCGAAGCCCTGTCGCGCGAGGTCGGCGGGTTCATCGCCGGCGTGCGCGCCGCCTGAGGTGGTGCGGCACGGCACTTGCT
>CAXNGD010000274.1:0-4580 GCA_964201575.1 Acetobacterales bacterium
CCACGGCGTCGCCACCGACAACCTGCCCAACTACCTTAGCTGGCGACGAACCATCGAAGCGTTCGCAAACGCCGCCTCCCCAGAGGCATGGATCAGGGCAGCAGCAGGCTTGGGGCCGTATCAACAGAGTTCAACATAAGAGCGAAAAAGAAAGGGCTTCTTTTTGGAAAAAGGAGCAAAAACTTTTTATCCATTAGAGCTCTTTGATCATTTCTAGCGCGTAGGAGCCGTAGCCCTGGCGGCGGTAGGCGCGTTCGGCGCCGGTGTTGCCTTCGACGACGCCGAGGGTGATGCGCCTTATGCCGCGGGCGATGGCCAGGCGTTCGGCTTCGGCCATCAGGGCGGTGCCGATGCCTTGGCCGCGCAGGGCGGCGCGGACATAGAGGTCGGCGACGTGGGCGTGGTCGCGCTTTTCGTCGCGGACGAAGGGGCCCATGCGCTCGTAGGTGAGGACGAGGTGGCCGACGACGGCGCCGTCCAGCTCGGCGACGAGGACGGTGCCGCCGGATTCGTGTGCGCGTTCGAACAGGCGTCCATGGCGGCGATGGCGCCGGCGCGGGTGAGCTGCCGGTCGCCGACGAGGGCGTCTTCGAACAGGTTGAGGCCCTGTTCCTGTTCGTCCAGGGCCACGCGGTCGGCTTGCGTGGCCGGGCGGATGATGAGGTTTGGTGCCACGCGTTTGGTGTCCTGAAGGAAGCGGTTCTTTTTTGAAAAAAAGAACCAAAAAACTTTTTATCCGTTTTGCTCATGGATAAAGTTTTTTTGCTTCTTTTTGTTGACAAAAAGGAGATTTTTCCTTCCTAGCTTCGATAACTTCCATTGATATCGATGTATCCATGGGTAAGATCGCAGGTCCAGACGGTGGCCTTGCCCTTACCGAGCCCGATATCCACGGCGATGTCGACTTCCAGGCCCTTCATGTGGGCGACGACGGGGGTTTCGTCGTAGCCGGGGATGACGGCGCCGTCGCAGGCCATCCAGGTGCCGCCGACGCCGATGCTGAGCTTGTCGCGGTCGGCGGGTTCGCCGGCCTTGCCGACGGCCATGACGATGCGGCCCCAGTTGGCGTCCTCGCCGGCGATGGCGGTTTTCACCAGGGGGGAGTTGGCGATGGTCATGGCGATGCGCTTGGCGGATTTGGCGTTCACGGCGCCGGTGACGTCGATCTTGATCAGCTTCTGGGCGCCTTCGCCGTCGCGGGTGACCAGCAGGGCGAGGTCGAGGAGGACTTCGTTCAGTGCGCGCTGGAAGTCCTTGAGGTCGGCTGATGTCTCGGCCTTGGGGTGCTTGGTGGCGCCGGTGGCGAACAGCATGACGGTGTCGGAGGTGGAGGTGTCGCTGTCGACGGTGGTGCAGTTGAAGCTGGGGCCGACGCCTTTGCTGAGCATGGGTTGCAGCAGCTCGGCGGGGATCTTGGCGTCCGTGAAGATGAAGCAGAGCATGGTGGCCATGTCGGGCGCGATCATGCCGCTGCCCTTGGCGATGCCGTTGATGCGGACTTCGACGCCGTTGATCTTCGCGGTGCGGGTGCTGCCCTTGGGGAAGGTGTCGGTGGTCATGATGCCACGGGCGGCGGCTTCCCAGCCCTCGGGGGAGAGGCTTTCGTGCAGCTTGGGCAGGGCGGCGGTGAGGCGGGCGTGGGGCAGGACTTCGCCGATGACGCCGGTGGAGGACAGGAAGACCTGTTTGGCTGGGCAGCCGACCAGCTTGGCGGCGGCGGCGGCGCTGGCCTTGACGGTCTCGACGCCGGCCTTGCCGGTGAAAACGTTGGCGTTGCCGGCGTTGATCACCACGGCGCGGGCTTTTCCGCCCTTCATCGCCTCGCGGCACCAGTCGATCGGGGCACCGGGGCATTTGTTGGTGGTGTAGACGCCGGCCACCGTGGTGCCAGCGTCCATCTCGGCCATGACCAGGTCGGTGCGGCCGGTGGTGTAGCGGATGCCGGCGACAGCGGCGCCCAGGCGGACACCGGCGATCGGCGGCAGGGCGGGCAGCGGCAAGGCAAGCGGCGAAATGGCGGTGGCCATGGCTCGGTTCTCTCCCACGGGGCGTGACGCCTGCGGTTCTAGCAGGAAGGCGGCGAAAGTGAAGGCGAGGCGGGATACCGATGACGATCGGTTCATCTTCCCGACGACGCGCGTGATTTTCGCCCCGCGCGCATTCCCTCGCCCGGCAAGTTGCTCTAATCCCGAGGCATGTCCACGCCACGGCGCCTTCTGGCCCGGCTGCGCGACCTGATGGCGCGCGGCGCGGCCCCGATGCCGGAACTCGTTCGCCTTGTGGCGGCCGAACTGGTCAGCGAGGTGTGCTCGATCTATGTGATGCGGCCGGGCGAGGTGCTGGAGCTGGCGGCCACCGAGGGGTTGCGGCTGGAGGCGATCGGCCGCACCCGGCTGCGCGTGGGCGAGGGCATTATCGGGCTGGCGGCGGCAGCGCTTCAGCCGCAGAACCTGGCCGACGCGCAGAACCACCCCGCCTTCGCCTGGCGGCCGGAGACTGGCGAGGAGCCCTATGCCTCGATGCTCGCCGTGCCGGTGCGCCGGGCCGGGCGGACGCTGGGGGTGCTGGCGGTGCAGAACCGCACGCCGCGCCGCTATGACGCCGACGAGGTCGAGGTGGTCGAGACGGTGGCGATGCTGCTGGCCGAGCTGCTGGCGGCCGGCGCGGCGGATGGCGGCGACCAGGCGCTGGTCGATACGCTGCCGCGGCGCTTCGGCGGCACGCCGCTGGCCCAGGGGATGGCGATCGGCCCGGTGCTGGTCAGCGGACCGGCCGCCGCCCCGCGCCGGCTGCTGGCCGATGATCCCGCGCGCGAGCAGGCGCGGCTGGAAGCGGCGGTGGTGGCGATGCAGCGCGGGCTGGATGACCTGCTGGCCGCCGGGCTGCCGGCGGTGGACGGGGCGCCGCGCCAGGACACCGCGGCCTCGCGCGAAATCCTGGAGGCCTATCGCCTGGTGGCCGCCGATACCGGCTGGCTGAAGCGCGTGGCCGAGGCGGTGCGCGGCGGGCTGTCGGCCGAGGCGGCGGTGCATCGCGTGGCCGGCGACCTGCGCGACCGCATGCGGCGGGTGACCGACCCCTATCTGCGCGAGCGGCTGGCCGATATCGAGGACATGGTGGGCCGGCTGCTGGCGGCGCTGGATGAGGGCGCGCCGCACGGGCCGGTGGCGCCGGGCACCCTGCTGCTGGCGCGGCGTCTGGGGCCGGCGGAGCTGCTGGACTGGCACAGCCGCGGCATTGCCGGCGTGGTGATCGAGGAGGCCAGCGCCTCCGGCCATGCCGCGATCCTGGCCCGCGCGCTCGGCCTGCCGGCGCTGGCCGGCGCCCGCGGCATCCTGGACGCCGCCGAGGATGGCGACCTCGCGGTGCTGGATGCCGATGACGGCCAGGTGACGCTGCGCCCGGACCAGGAGGTGGTGCGGGTCTATCGCCGCGCCCAGGAGGCGCGCAGCGCCCGCCAGGCTGGCTGGGCGGCGTTGCGCGACCGGCCGACGGTGACCGCCGACGGCACCAAGGTGCAGCTTATGCTCAATGTCGGGCTGGCGCTGGAGCTGGGCCAGCTCGCCGCCACCGGGGCGGCCGGGATCGGGCTGTTCCGCACCGAGATCGCCATGCTGGCGCGCGGCACGGTGATGGACACCAACGAACAGGCCACGGTCTATGCCACGGTGCTGGATGCCGCGGCCGGGCGGCCGGTGCTGTTCCGCACCCTGGATCTCGGCGGCGACAAGCTGCTGCCGGGCAGCGCGGTGGCGGAGGAGAACCCGGCCATGGGCTGGCGCTCGCTGCGCATCGGGCTCGATCGGCCGGCGCTGCTGCGGCGCCAGCTGCGCGCGCTGTTGCTGGCCGCCGGCGGGCGCGACCTGTCGGTGATGTTCCCGATGGTGGCCACGGTGGCGGAATTCCGCGCCGCGCGGGCGCTGTTGCGGGCCGAAGCGGCGCGGGTGCGCCCGGCGCCTTCCCGGCTGATGGTGGGCACGATGCTGGAGGTGCCGGCGCTGATGTGGCAGCTCGACGCGCTGCTGGCCGAGGTGGATTTCGTCTCGGTGGGCACCAACGACCTGTTGCAGTTCCTGTTCGCCGCCGATCGCGGCACGCCGGGGCTGGCGGCGCGCTACGATTTGTTGTCGCCGCCGGTGCTGGAGCTGCTGGGGCAACTGGTGGAGGCCTGCGCCAAGGCCGGGGTGCCGCTGTCGGTGTGTGGCGAGCATGCGGCGCGCCCGCTCGAGGCGATGACGATGGTGGGGCTGGGCATCACCAGCCTGTCGATGCCGGCGGCCGGGCTGTTGCCGATCAAGGCGCTGCTGGCGGGGCTCGATCTGGTGGCGTTCCGCCAGTTGCTGGCCGCGATCCGCCGCACCGGGGCCGGGGCGAGCAGCGTGCGCGAGCCGATTGCCGCCTGGGCGCGCGAGCATGGGCTGGCGATTTGATACCTTATACCAACCGCCCCAACCTCGGACTCTCGGCTGTTTCCAACGGTGGCATTCTCTGATTCCCTCGTCTCTGGCTGCGATTCGCGGCGTTGAGGGCGGTCATGGGCACGGCGATCACGATCACCAATCTGGCGCACTCATCGTCTT
>CAXNGD010000275.1:0-4572 GCA_964201575.1 Acetobacterales bacterium
GGACAGCTACGACGCCATCGTCCAAGCATGCAAAGACGCATGGAACTTCCTCGCGGAAGACCCAATGCGGATCGCATCCATCGGACATAGGCAGTGGGCGTGTGTCAGAAGCTAGGGCGGTTGGTATGAGACGATTAGCGGCCAAGGCCAATGCCCGCGCCACCCCAAATTCAACGGGCCACGCGTTTGTGAAGTGGTTCTGGGCAAGTAGATCGCGAAGTTGTTGCCAGAATACCCGATCGTCTATTTGTGGAGACTTGCGCCGCGATTTGATGCGTTCACGCTGCTTCGGTGGTTGCTCATTGGGTGAGATCACCAGAGAAGGGGGCGGAAGCGCGGGCGTGTTCGGCGGGGGTTCGCAGCGTCAGCGCCAGAGCATGGAGCCCGGATTGGAACTCGGCGTGCAGCAGTGCATGCACGGCGCGCGAGCGGGCGATCCGGGTCTGACCATGAAAGCGTTCCGAAACCAACAAGACGGAATAATGCGTCTCGCCGCCGGGGCGGGCACCGGCATGGCCGGCATGGTGTTGGCTGTCATCCGCCACGCGGATCAGCACAGGGGTGAGATGATGGCGGAGCAAGGCTTCGATACGGGCGGCGCGGGTTTCCATGGGCATGAAGATGGGCAAGCCGGCGTGGCGGCGCAATCGGCCGGCGGGATCAGGGCGGAGATTTCCGTGTCATGCGCGAATCCCCCTTCCCAAAGGCCACAGATTTGCCCACAAAACGGGGAATGACCCGTCGCACGCCACGATCCAGGGCCTATGCGCCCGATCCCGGGGCGACCGGGCTTGTCTGTGAGATGCCGGGTTGCTGTGCCCCGGCCGGGTACCGCGCGCCGCGCTCGCGCCAGACCTTGAACCAGTACTGGTGGTTTTGCCTGGTGCATGTGCGCGCCTACAACGCGTCCTGGGATTTCTACAAGGGCATGTCGCCGGCGCAGATCGAGGCGCAACTGCGCTCGGATACGTCGTGGCAGCGTCCGACCTGGCCGCTGGGTCGGCTGGGCAATGCCAGCCTGCCGGACGAGGCGCTGCGCGATCCGATGTCGATCCTGTCGGCCTTGAATGAGCGGCCGCGGCGCACGCCGTCGGTGCAGGCGCCGCCTGAGCTGCGTGATCCGCTGGCGACGCTTGGCCTGGGCTGGCCGGTGACGATGGTGGAGCTGAAGGCCCGCTACCACGAGCTGGCCAAGCGGCATCACCCGGATGCCAATGGCGGCGACCGGGGGGCCGAAGAGCGGCTGAAATCGATCAATCTGGCGTATGCCGCGCTGCGTGGTAGACTGCTTCCGGATCCGCGCATGGCTGCCGCAGGATGATCGCCTTGCATCTGGCGATTGCTAAGGATTGCCTCGGGGCCGGTCATGTGACCGGATACCTCGGTTGCTTTTGCATGACTACACAACGCCGAAACCCGGGCGTATTCTACCCCGGAAACCACAGGATTGCTGGCCTATGAACCAGGTTGCCGCCGTCTCTGACCGTCCCGCGCCGACGTCTTCGATCGATAAGCCGGATACTACCGTCAATGCCCGCGAAGTGTTCGGAATCGATTCCGATCTCCAGGTTCCGGCATTCACGGTGCGCACCGAGCATGTTCCCGATGTCGACCCGACCTATCGCTTCGACAAGGAAACCACGCTCGCCATCGTGGCTGGCTTTGCGTTCAACCGCCGCGTGATGATCCAGGGCTATCACGGCACCGGCAAGTCGACGCATATCGAGCAGGTTGCCGCCCGCCTGAACTGGCCCTGCATCCGCATCAACCTGGACAGTCACATCAGCCGCATCGACCTGATCGGCAAGGATGCGATCGTCCTGAAGGACGGCAAGCAGATTACCGAGTTCCGCGAGGGCATCCTGCCCTGGGCGCTGCAGCATGCCTGTGCGCTGGTGTTCGACGAGTATGACGCCGGCCGGCCGGATGTGATGTTCGTGATCCAGCGCGTGCTGGAAGTTGAGGGCAAGCTGACCCTGTTGGACCAGAACAAGGTGATCCGCCCGCATCGCAGTTTCCGGCTGTTCTCCACCGCCAACACGGTGGGCCTGGGCGACACCACCGGGCTGTATCACGGCACGCAGCAGATCAACCAGGGCCAGATGGACCGCTGGAACATCGTTGTCACCCTCAACTACCTGGCGCATGGCCATGAAGTTGAGATCGTGATGGCGAAGATGGGCATCGACGCGTCCGACACCAAGATGAAGAAGCAGATCGAGAGCATGGTGGCCCTGGCCGACCTGACCCGCGCCGGCTTCATCAATGGTGACATCTCGACCGTGATGTCGCCGCGCACGGTGATCACCTGGGCTGAGAACACGCGCATCTTCGGTGATGTCGGCTTTGCCTTCCGGATGTCGTTCCTGAACAAGTGCGACGAGGCGGAACGCCAGACGGTGGCCGAGTATTTCCAGCGCTGCTTCAACGCCGAGGTTGCGACCGGCGCGTTCATGAAGCGCTAGGCGAAGCTTTCGTCCCACACCTGCGACCCGGCGGAGCGATCCGCCGGGATGATTTGAGCGAGCGAGGCGGCGATGAGCGGCAGCGGTTCCGGATCCAAGGACAATACGCGCAGCGAGGAGTTCAAGCGCGCCACCGCAGGCGTGCTGCGCGCGATTGCGCAGAACAACGAAGTGCAGGTGGCGTTCCAGCCTGGGCCTTCCGGCCTGGCGGGAAAGCGTGCGCGGCTGCCGTTGCCGACGCGGGCGCTGCCGGCGCAGGAGATGGCCAAGCTGCGCGGGGCGGCGGATAGCCTTGCTCTGCGGCTGCGCCACCATGACGACGTGATCCACAACGCCCGTATGCCGGCCCGGCGCGAGGCCAAGGACGCCTACGACGCGATCGAACAGGCGCGTGTCGAGGTGGTCGGTTCGAAGTTCATGTCGGGCGTGGCCAACAACCTGCGGGCGCGGTTGCAGGAAGAGTGCGAGGCCGAGGGCTTCGACCGGATGACCCGCCGCGATCAGTTGCCGATCCATCAGGCGTTGGCGTTGCTAGCGCGCGAACGCATGTCGGGCGAGCCGAGCCCGCCGGCGGCGGCCAAGGTGCTGGATTTGTGGCGCGATACGCTGGGCGAAGGTGCGGACGCGGCTTTGGACGAGATGGCCAATGCCTTGGAGGACCAGGTCAAGTTCACCCGGGCGGCGCGCAAGCTCTTGGCGGCGATGGATCTGGCCGAGGCTGAGGTCGATGCCGACGAGAACGACGAGAATGACGGCGAGGATGGCGGCGAGCAATCCGGCCAGCAGGACAATTCGCAGGACAGCGACGGCCAGTCGGACAGCGAGAGCGAGTCCATGCTGGGGGCGCAGCCCGAGGAGATGGAGGGCGAGGCCGCTGACGATGATGGGGCGGACGACTCCGAAGAGGAGGCCACCGCCTCCGAGGGCGACGACAAGCCAGGTGGGCCGCAGCCGCGGCGCGACAAGCCGCTGGCCGACAACGAGAACCTCTACAAGCCCTATGTCCGCGCGTTCGACGAGGAAGTGGACGCCGAGGATCTGTGCGACACCGAGGAACTGGGACGTCTGCGACAGCAGCTTGACCAGCAGTTGCAGCATCTGCAGGGGGTGGTGTCCAAGCTGGCCAATCGGTTGCAGCGCAAGCTCATGGCGCAGCAGACGCGGTCGTGGGATTTCGATCTGGACGAGGGCATGCTGGATGCCGGACGGCTGGCCCGCGTGGTGACCAACCCGCTGCTGGCGCTGTCGTTCAAGCGTGAGCGGGAGACCGACTTCCGCGATACCATCGTCACCTTGCTGATCGACAATTCCGGCTCGATGCGGGGCCGGCCGATCACGGTGGCGGCGATGTGCGGCGATATCCTGAGCCGGACGCTGGAGCGCTGTGCGGTGAAGACCGAGGTGCTGGGCTTTACCACCCGGGCCTGGAAGGGCGGGCAGGCGCGGGAGCGCTGGGTGGCCGATGGCAAGCCGCGCAATCCCGGGCGGCTGAACGACCTGCGCCACATCATCTACAAATCGGCCGACGCGCCCTGGCGGCGGTCGCGCAAGAACCTCGGGCTGATGCTGCGCGAGGGGTTGCTGAAGGAGAATATCGACGGCGAGGCGTTGCAGTGGGCGTATCGCCGGCTGCTGCACCGGCCGGAGCATCGGCGGATCCTGATGGTGATCAGCGACGGCGCGCCGGTTGACGACAGCACGCTGTCGGTCAATCCGGGCAACTACCTGGAGAAGCACCTGCGCGAAGTGATCCGCGAGATCGAGAACCGCGACCAGGTGGAGCTGATTGCCATCGGCATCGGGCATGATGTGACGCGGTACTACCGGCGCGCGGTGACAATCGTCGATGCCGAAGAGTTGGGCGGCACGATGATGAAGAAGCTCACCGAGTTGTTCGACGAGGACGCGGCCGCGGCCTGGGCGCGGGCGAGTGCGGAGCGGTCGGCGCTGGTGGCCTAAGAGTCCGTCCGGGAACTACCTCAATGATTAGATAATCTCCTGGTCATGAGCCGGATTGACGCGAGCTTGAGGAACGACAAGGCGTTTCGTGTCTTGTTCTCGAAATCCTTGGCAAGGCGCCGGCACCGACCAAGCCAGGCGAATGTGC
>CAXNGD010000276.1:0-4554 GCA_964201575.1 Acetobacterales bacterium
TACAAGATCTATCCCGATGAGATCGAGCGCGTGTTGACCGGGACCGCGGGCACCGGGGCGGTGTCGGTGGTTTCCTTGCCGTCGGAATACTGGGGCGAAATCATCGTCGCCGTGGCGGAAACCGACGATCCCGACTGGCCGGAGCGCGCGCGTGCCGCGCTGGCGGAAATCGCCCGCTACAAGCATCCGCGGGCGCTGCTGATGATGTCGGAGTTGCCCCGGAATGCCCAGGGCAAGATCATGCGGCGGACGATCCGGGAGATCGTGCTGGCTCGCTGGCGGGTGGTGGATGGGCCGTATCCGTCGTTGGAGGTGAGCTGAGCGTCTGGTGGACCGATCCACGCACTTCCCAGCCGAGACTCACCGCGCCAATCGCTGACGCAGGCGACACAGCCGGCGCCATGCACCGGGTCGGTCTGGTTTGGCGGGTCAGGCCCTTACGGGGTCGACGCCACGCACGCCCGGGGCGTTCGCCGGTCGGGGCGCGTGGCATGGGTCAGACCGGCATAGCTCGACGACGAGCGGTTATACCAACCGGCCGAAACAATAACCCACCGGACAGCAACTCCGTCATGCCGGCCTGCGCCGGCATGACGGGGTGGAGCGGACCGGAGAGTCAATCTTTCGGCCAGTTGGTATTACCCCATAACCATCCGAGGCAACCACAACGCAATGTCGGGCAGCAGCATCAGCATCGCGATCAGCACCAGCATCGCCCCGACAAAGGGCAAGGCGCCACGGATGACATCGCCAATGGCCCCACGCGCCCTCAGACCCTGCACGACGTAAAGATTCAGGCCGACCGGCGGCGTGATCAGGGCGGCCTCGATCAGGATGGTCAGCACGATGCCCCACCAGACCGGATCCCACCCCAGGCCGAACACCACCGGGGCGATGAACGGCGTGGTCAGGATCATCATGGAGATCGTCTCCATAAAGCAGCCCAGAATCAGGTAGAACACGACGATCAGCAGCATGGTGCCGACGGCCCCCAGGCCGAGACCCGTGATGGCCTCGGCGATGCCGTCGGTCAGTCCGATGGCACCCAGCACGAAATTGAGGAACTGGGCCGCGAGGATGATCAGCATGATCATCGCCGTGGTGCGCATGGTGCCCTCGGCCACCGCGCGCAGCATTGGCCAGGACAGCGCCCGCTCCCACGCGGCCAGCAACAGGGCGGCGACGACGCCCAGGGAAGCAGCCTCGGTCGGCGTGGCGACGCCCGCGTAGATCGAGCCCACCACGACCAGAAAGATCAACAGCGGCGGCACCAGGGTCGGCAACCCGGTCAGACGTTCCCGCCAACTGGTCTGGACGCGCTGGCCACCCTTTGCCGGATCGAGGATGCAGGCCAGCGCCACGATCACCATGAACAGCCCGGCCAGCATGAAACCCGGCACGAAGCCCGCCAGATACAGCCGTGGCACCGAGGTGTTGGTCAGCAATCCATACAGAATGAAGTTGATCGATGGCGGGATCAGGATGCCCAGGGTGCCGCCGGCCGCGATCGTGCCCAGGAACAGCGGCTCATGATAGCCGCGCCGGCGGATTTCGGGCATCGCCACGGTGCCGATGGTGGCCGCGGTGGCGACGGAGGAGCCGGACGTCGCCGCAAATAAGGTGCAGGTGCCGATATTGGCATGCATCAGCCCGCCCGGCAGCCAGGACAGCCATTGCGCGATCGCGGCATAGACCCGGGCGGCGATGCCGGCGCGCAGCAGGATCTCCCCCAGCATGACGAACAGCGGGATGGAAATCAGAATGTATTCGCTGCTGGCGTTCCACGCGACATCGCCCATGGCGCGGTGCAGCGGCATCAGCGCGAAGAACTGGTTCAGCGCCAGCCCCAGCACGCCCATCACGGCTGCGACCGGCACACTGAGGGCCAGCATGACCGCCAGCAAAACGAGGGCAGTGACCATCATGGCTCAGCGCCCTTCCATGGGTCTATGTGCGATGGGCAGACTCTCAAGCTCCTGCCGGATTTCATCGTCCTGGCTGGAAGCGCCCGCCAGTTCCGCCGCCAACGCCAGATCGTTACGCAGCACCGCGCCCACCGTGCGCACCAGGGCCAGGGCGAGGGCGAACGCGAACAACGCGATCCCCGCCACCCAGGCCCCCTGCGGCCAGGCCAGCGGAACCCGCAACGTGGTGTTGGATCGGGCGCCATCCTCCCACGCGACCAACCAGAGCGCGCCGGTACGCTCCAGCAGCACGGCCACGAACAGCCCGAGCGCCAGCAGCGCCGCCACATCGCACATGGCCCGCAGGCGGGGGCCGAAAAGGCCGTACAGCGCATCGATCCGCACATGGCCGCGGGTCACCAGCACATGCGCCATCGACCAACTGGTGGCGACGGCGAACAGGTAGCCGGCGATTTCGTCCGACCCGGTGAAGCTGTAGGAGGCCCCGAAGATCGGGCTGACCACCTTACGCAGCAGGATTTCAGCGGTGACGACAAGGGCGGCAAACAGCAGCATGGCCGCGCCCGCCCAGGCCGCGACGCGCGAGACCACCGCCACGCGCGCCCAGAGCCGCTCCATCACAGGTTCCTCACTCGGCGACCGATCAGTTCGGCTTGGCGGTCAGGCCATAGGTTTTGCCCACCAGGGTGTTCCAGGTGGTTGTGCATGCCTCTCCACAGCGCTTCGCCCAGTTCGGCAGCACGACCTCATTCAACGCCTTCTCGCGCGCCGCGACATCGGCCGCCGACGGCTTCACCAGCGACAATTTGCCCACCGGGCCCTGTTTGCATGTGCCGGTTCCGGTCGCGCAGAAGATGCCTTCATCGGATTCGGCCGAGATCACCGACCACGCGCGGTCTTCCAGCGCCTTGAACTGCACGGTCAGGAAATCCTGCGTCGGCTTGGACAGTTTCGACCATGTGGCGTTATTCACGGCCCAGAATCCGATCGTGTAATTGACCGGCAGCCACAGCAGCGACTGAGTGACCTCCGTCCACTTGGCCTTGTAGCCCGGCATCGTGCCGGTGATGCCGCAATCCACCACGCCCTTTTCCAGCGCGGGCAGCACTTCGGCGAACGCGATCGTCACCGGCACGCCACCGAGCGCGGTGATGAAATCCCCCTGCGAGGTGCCCTGCACGCGCACCTTCTTGCCCTTGATGTCGGCGGCACTCTTGATGTCGCCGCGGCACCAGATGACCTGCTCGGGGAACACGAAGGTGGCCAGGATCGTGGCGCCATGCTTGTCACGCATGACCTTCTGCATCTCGGGCAACCAGGCGTCGGCGACGGCGCGGGCCGATTTGAAGTCGCGCGCGACGCCGGCGATGTCGACGGCCTCGATCACGGCACTGCCCTCATCGACATAGATCGGCAGGGCGGCGGCAAAGTCGAACACGCCCTGCTTCAGCAGCCGCAGGATCTCGGTGCCCTTCAGGTTCAGTTCAGTCTGCGCGCGGGCATTGCCCTTCAGTGCGCCACCGGACGCCTTGGGCAATTCCTCGGCCCAGAACGGCTTTTCCACCAGGGACCAGTTGCTGAGGAAACCCCAGGTGCCGACCACGTTGAATTCACGCTTGTCGAGGGTTTGGGCGGCGGCGGGTCCCGCCATTGCACCCAAGGCGAGAACGGCGGCCAATCCGGCGGCGGCGAGCTTCAATCCCATTGCGTCATATCCCCTGTTTGCCCGGACACACGTATCGCTGGCGCGCCAGGGTTTTGCCCCATCCGCCGTGCAGCCGTTGCTTCAACGGACTAGGACATGCGGTGGAACCCGGGCAAGCGAAACTTGCGGCAAACGGCGCATGACCTCGATCCTTCGGGCCGCGCCGCGGCGGGACGGCCCACCCGTTGACGACCGGACACGCTTGCCCCAAGGAAGCGCCGTGTTCTACCGGCGCAAACATCTCCTGGCGATCGAAGGGCTGGAACCGCCCGCGATCGCCCAATTGCTCGACCTGGCGGAGAGCTACGTGCTCCTCAACCGCTCGGGCAAGACCCAGCGCGACCTCCTGCGAGGCCGCACCCTGATCAATCTGTTCTTCGAGGACAGCACCCGCACCCGCACCAGTTTCGAGCTCGCCGGCAAGCGGCTCGGCGCCGACGTGATCAACATGTCGGTGTCCACGTCGTCGGTGAACAAGGGCGAGACCCTGCTGGACACCGCCGCCACCCTGAACGCCATGCAGTGCGATCTGCTGGTGGTGCGCCATGGCCAGTCCGGCGCGCCCAACCTGCTAGCCCAGAAAGTCGATGCCGCCGTCATCAACGCCGGCGACGGCACGCATGAGCACCCCACCCAGGCCCTGCTGGACGCGCTGACCATCAAGCGCCGCAAGGGCCGCATCGCCGGCCTGACCGTGGCGATCTGCGGCGACGTCATGCACTCCCGCGTCGCGCGATCCAACATCCATCTGATGACCACGATGGGCTGCCAGGTGCGAGTCGTCGGCCCGCCCACCCTGATGCCGACCGGCATCGCCGACCTGGGCGTGGAGGTCCACCACGATATGAAAACCGGCCTGGCAGGCGCCGATATCGTGATGATGCTACGCCTGCAACGCGAACGCATGGCCGGCGGTCAGGTGCC
>CAXNGD010000277.1:0-4543 GCA_964201575.1 Acetobacterales bacterium
CGGGCCATGCGCTGCTCCAGCTGGGCGATGGTGAACGGCTTGCGCATCACCGCCTCCGGGCCGATCGACTCGGCGGTCTCCAGCTCCGCATTGCCGGTCACCAGCAGCGCCCGCAGCCCGGGATGCAGCACCTGTGCCGCCTGGATCAGCGCCACGCCATTCATCCCGGGCATCACATAATCCACCAACATCAGGTCGAACGGCCGCTCATGTGCGTCGCGCCCGTCCAGCACGCCCAGCGCCTCGGCCCCGTCGGCAGCCAGGACCACGCTATGGCCGCGCTCCTGCAGCATCTCGCCGGCCATCTCGCGCACCGCGCGATCGTCGTCCACCACCAGCACACGCAGCGCCCGCCGGCACGAAACCGGCGTCGCCTTGCCGTCATGCGGCGTCCGCGCCGAGGCCTCAGTGGCGCGCGGCAACAGCACCGTGACCGTTGTCCCGAAGCCCAGCCGGCTGACGATGCCGACATCGCCGCCGGACTGCACCGCCAGGCCATGCACCTGCGACAGGCCGAGCCCGGCCCCCTCGCCCTTGGGCTTGGTGGTGTAGAACGGCTCGAAGGCGCGGGCGATCACCTCCGGCAGCATCCCGGTGCCGGTATCGCTGACCTCCAGCGCCACATAGTCGCCCGGCACGGCATGGCGATAGATCGCCGATCCCGGGACCAGCGTCGTGTTGCGCGTACGAATGCTCAGCACCCCGCCATCCGGCATCGCGTCGCGCGCGCTGATGGCGAGGTTCAGGATTACTGCCTCGACCTGCGTCGGATCCATCATCGCTGGCCAAAGCTCGGCGGCCAAGTCGGTCTCGATGCGGATGTTGCGGCCCAGCGTGCTGCCCAGCAACCCCGTCAGCGCCAGCACCGGCACGTTGAGGTCCGTCGGCACCGGCAACAGCCGCTGGCGCCGCGAGAATGCCAGAAGCTGCGCCGTCAGCCGCCCGCCACGCTGTGCGGCCTCCAGCGCATTCTCGACCAGCGGCAACAACCGCTCCTGCCCCGGCGGCAGGCGCCGGTGGATCAGGTCCAGCGCCCCCACGATGGCCGACAACAGGTTGTTGAAATCATGCGCGATCCCGCCAGCAAGCTGGCCCACCACCTGGAGTTTCTGCGCCTGGTGCAGCTCCGCCTCGGTGCGCTCGCGCTCGGCGATCTCGATCTCCAGGCGATTACGGCTCAGCTCCAGGGCCCGCGTGCGGTCCTGCACCCGCGCCTCCAGCGTGCTGTTCAGCTCCTCCAGCTCCGCCCGCCGCCGGCCCAGCGCCTCGGCCATGGTGTTGAACGCAATCGCCAGGCGGCCAAACTCGGAGCTGCGCGCCTCCATCAGCCGCGCCCGCGCGCTCAACTCGCCCTGCGACCACCGCCGCGCCGCGTCCAACAGCGCCGCGGTCGGCCGCCGCACGAAACGCTCGCCCGCCAGCGAGGCCAAGGCCAGCGACAGCGCGATGCTCAACCCCATCAGCAACATCCCCTGCCAGGCGGCATCGTCGATATCGACCAGGATATCGGGCGCGAACAACCCCACGCTGACGAACACCCCCTGCCCCGCCGGCACATAGCCGACCACCCGCTCCTTACCATCCACCCCCACCACCCAGGCCGAGCCACGCTCGGATGCGCCGATCAGCGGCATCACCGCCGGAGGCATCGGCCGCCCGGCCATCGAGTCCTGGCCAGGCACCCGCACTAGCGTGGTGCCCTCGCGATCGGCAACCCCCACGGTGCTGCGCGCCGGCAGGCGCAGCTCCAGCAAATGGCCCGCCAGCCAGTCCAGGCTCAGCTCCATCACGATATAGCCAACCCGTCCCTCCGTGGCACTGAACGCCACACAGAGCGGAAGCACCGCGCCGCGCGTGTCGGTGGCCGGGGTGAACAGCCCGCTCCGCACCACGCCCAGCGCCGCCGGCGCATCCGCGTGCATGCAATGCTGCGCCATCGTGTCGCTGGCCCGCTCCGCATGGGAACTGCAGATGATCCGCCCCGCGGGATCGCGCACCGAGACCACCGCATAGGACGGCAGGTCGCCCTGCACCTCCTCCATGTGCGCGGCGCAGCCCGGATCAAGCGTGCGCACGGTCAGGAACCGCGCCATCACTGCCGAGAACTGGCGCGCCCCCTCCATCACGCTGCGCATATCCGTGTTGATCAGTTCGGCCTGCTGGAGCGCCTCGTCCGGAATCCGGTCCAGCCGGTCGCGCCGCAACTCCTGCTGGAGATAGGCCAGCACCAGCAGCCCCGGCAGCGTCGCCGCAACCACCAGGATCAACAACCGGGCAAACAGATTGCTCCGAAACACCATCAGCAGATCCCGCGCGTGAAGATCCCGCGCCTAAAAAGCGCGCGCCTGAAAAACGCGCGCCCAAGAAACGCGCGTCCGGCCCGTCCAGATCGGCGCTAGAAGCTGGTGCGAGAGGGGGGATTCGAACCCCCATGACTTGCGTCGGTCGATTTTGAGTCGACTGCGTCTACCGTTCCGCCACTCTCGCGCCTGAACGCTCTATAGCGCAGCCCGCGCCGCCGGCCAATGCGCACTGCACCCACATGTCCCGTCTCGGCGCCAAACGAAATGCCGGGTTGACCGCACCCGCCACCCTATCTACATAACCGCGCTCCGCCGGTATGGTGATCGGGCGTAGCTCAGCGGTAGAGCAATCGGCTGTTAACCGATTGGTCGTAGGTTCGAATCCTACCGCCCGAGCCAGCCGCGGAAGCATCCCCGATCTTCAGCCGCCCCTGCTATTGAGCAGCAGCAACCAACCCTTGCGCCGCACGTTGCCAGGCCGCCTCGGTCAGATCCGTCCAATCCGCGCCCAGCCCGTCGCGAAACGTCGCGATCACCGTCTGGTAGAACCGGTCGAACATCGCGCGCGGCACGCCCAGCCCGGCATGGTTCACCCGCTCGCTGCCGACGAAATGCGTCGCATAGGCCCGCGGCCCGGCGAAATCCAACAGGCATTCCAGCGTGACCTGCAGCATGTTCCCGCGCACCGTCCCCACCTTGTCGCGCACGAACAGCGCCTCCACCTCCGGGAACGCCGCGAACAGCCGGGCATAGACCAGCGGCGCCGGATCGCCCATGCGCTCGGCCACCAGTTCCAGGCTCGCCTCGATCAGCGCCGCGTCATCCATCACACAAATCCGCAAACACAGCGCAACGCCGCCCCAACCTCGGGCGCCCGCAGGGCCGCGATCCGGTCCAGCCGGCGCTGCAACTCCTCGGCGGTCATCGCCGCATAATGCGGATTGTCGACATGCGTCTTGCGGTGCCAGGCCTGGAGCACCGTACCGATCGCCGCCCGCACCGCGATCAACAGCGGCAACAGCGCCACCTCCTCGGCCAGCAGTGGCCGCACCGCATGGAACCCGCCGACAAACCGCGCCAGCGCATCGGGGATCGCCATGTCGGGCCCAACCGCCGTGATCGCCCCCACCGCCACATCGATCGCCAGCGCCGTATGCACCACGTCGCCGAAATCGATGATGCCCGCCACCTCGTCGGGATGCGCGGGGTCCACCAGCGTGTTGCCGTGGTTCATGTCGTTGTAGAAAACCTGCTGCCGCAACCCCGGCAGCACCGGCACCGCCTCGCGCTCGAACGCATCCAGCAGCCCGCCGATCGCCGCCTCGGCCGGCCCGTCCTCCAGATTTTGCAGGATCTCGCGCAGGTAGAGCGCATTCGTCAGGTCCCAGATCAGCTCATACCGGCTGTTCGGATGCACAAAGCCCTGCAACGCCAGCCCCAGCCGCGCCAGCGCCCGCCCGCACGACTCGCGCTGTGCCGCGGTGCGCGTGGCATAGCCCAGCGGCGTCCCATGCACCCAGGACAACAGCCGCACCCGCGCCGGCTGCGGTTGGCGCACCACGATCGCCTCGATCTGCCCGCCGGGCAACGGGATCATGCGCGGAATGTTGAACGCGGGATCACTGCGCGCCACATGCTGCAACGCCTTGACCTGCAAATCCGTGACCCCCACGGGCTCCGCCGGATTGGCGAACTTCAGCACGAATTCCCGCCCGTCGCTGGCCACGAGGTGAAAATTACGGTCGCGCTCGCCGGTCAGCAGCTTGGCGCGCGCCGCGATGCCCCAATGCATCAGCGCCACCTGTTCCGCCTCCTCGGCGTCGATGTCGTCGGCGGGCACGGTCATGGTGGCGAAGATCGGCGAAAGAGTGCTCATCGCGCCATCCTAATGGCGGTCAGACGCCGGAGGGAACTCCCCCGCCCATGGCAATCGCATTTGGCGTATCTGCCGCGATCGGCATCGCCAAGAAGCAAGAATTTTCACATGGAGACGGAGAGACGGGGAGAAGAACAGGCAAGAGTCTTCTTTTTCTGAAGAAAAAGAAGCAAAAAGACTTTCATCCGTTTGCCAACCGGAGAGGCCGCGCCCAAATGGATAAAAGTTTTTCGCTCTTATGTTGAACTCTGTTGATACGGCCCCAAGCCTGCTGCTGCCCTGATCCATGCCTCTGGGGAGGCGGCGTTTGCGAACGCTTCGATGGTTCGTCGCCAGCTAAGGTAGTTGGGCAGGTTGTCGGTGG
>CAXNGD010000278.1:0-4511 GCA_964201575.1 Acetobacterales bacterium
CCCGACCCTCTCCCCCAAGGGGAGAGGGTGTACTTTCTTGGTGGATGAAGTTTTTTTGCTTCTTTTTGCTCACAAAAAGAAGACTTCTCTTACTGGTCCTTCCCGACGGACATTCATGGCAACCCGGTGCAGACGAAGGGGGGATTGCGCCAGTCGGGTTTGCCGTAGCGCAGGGGGGTGCCGCCTTCGAGGAGGCGGACGGTGCCGCCGGCGGCTTCGACCACGGCTTGGGCGGCGGCGGTGTCCCATTCCATGGTGGGGCCGAAGCGGGGGTAGAGGTCGGCTTCGCCTTCGGCGACGAGGCAGAATTTAAGGGCTGAGCCCATGTGGCGGACATGGGCGACCTTGCGGCCTTCGAGGAAGGGGGTGAGGCGGGGGTCGTCGGCGTAGTGGCGGGAGGCGACGACGGAGAGGCCGGCGGCTGGGCGGCGGCGGGCGGAGATTTGGCGTTCGTGGCCGGATTCACGTTTGTAGGCACCGGTTCCGACGATGCCGCCGTAGAGGGCTCCGGTGGCGGGTTGGCCGACGACGCCGAGGGCGGGGGCGCCGTTTCGGACGAGGCCGATGCAGACGGCGAAATCGTCGCGGCGCTTGGCGTATTCGCGGGTGCCGTCGAGCGGGTCGACGACCCAGAGCGTGTGGGCGTTGGCGGTGACGAGGCCGGCGGCGATTTCTTCCTCGGCGAGGACGGGGATGTCCGGGGTGGCGGCGCGCAGGCCCTTGAGGATGAGGGCTTCGGCGGCGTGGTCGGCTTCGGTGACGGGGCTATCGTCGGATTTGGAGAGGGTTTCGAAGCCGCGGGCGCGGATTTGCATGATCAGATCGCCGGCCTGGTGGGCGAGGGTGAAGGCGAGGTCGAGGAGGGCGCGGTCGTTCATAAGGTTCGTCATACAGGGTGTGTTGCGGCTGGCCAATTGCTGGGCGGGTGCTACAGTTGGGGTTACACCATTTCCCTAGCGGAGCGTTTGCCATGCTGGATGTCGCGTTTGCCAAGCCGGGTTTGCCCAAGTCGGGCGCGCTGGTGCTGATGTTGGAAGAGGGGGTGGCGGCTGGGTCGGCCACGGTTGGGCTGTTGGAGGCGGCGGATGCGGCGACCGGGGGGGCGGTTTCGCGGGCGTTGGCGGCGGCGGAATTCAAGGGCAAGCGCGGGCAGGTGACGACGGTGCTGGCGCCGGGGGCTGGGTTGAGCCGGGTTGTGGCGGTGGGGCTGGGCAAGCTGGCGGGGATTGAGGCGCGGCATCTGGAGGATGCGGGCGGGCATGCGACGGCGGCTTTGGCGCGCGAGGCGGCGGCGGGGGTTTCGGCGGTGGGGCTGAGCGGGGCGCAGGCGGCGAGTGTCGCGATGGGGATGGTGCTGCGGGGGTATCGGTTTGACCGGTATCGGACGACGGAGAAGGCGGAGGACAAGCCGAAGCTGGCGAAGGTTTCGGTGATGACGGGGGATGTGGCGAAGGCGCGGGATGCCTGGGTTGGGTTGAAGGCGGTGGCGGAGGGGGTGTTTTTGAGCCGCGATTTGGTGAGCGAGCCGGCGAATGTGCTGAACCCCGCCGAGATGGCGGAACGTTGCCGCAAGCTGAGCGCGCTGGGGCTGAAGGTGGAGGTGTTCGGGCCGAAGGAGATGACGAAGCTGGGGTTCGGGGCGCTGATGGGGGTGGCGATGGGCAGCGCCAATGAGCCGCGGATGGTGGTGATGACGTGGAACGGGGCGGGGGCGGCGAAGGGGAAGGCGAAGGCGGCCAAGCCGTTGGCGTTTGTTGGCAAGGGGGTGACGTTCGATACCGGCGGCATCTCGATCAAGCCGGCGGGCGGGATGGAGGATATGAAGTGGGATATGGGCGGGGCCGGCACGGTCATTGGGCTGATGGCGGCGTTGGCGGGGCGGAAGGCGAAGGTTGACGCGATTGGGTTGGTGGGGCTGGTGGAGAATATGCCGTCGGGGACGGCGCAGCGGCCGGGGGATGTGGTGAAGACCTATTCCGGGCAGACCGTTGAGGTGATCAATACCGATGCCGAGGGGCGGTTGGTGCTGGCGGATGTGCTTTGGTACTGCCAGCAGAAGTATGATCCGCGGTTCATGGTGGACCTGGCGACGCTGACCGGGGCGATCATCGTGGCGCTGGGGCATGAGTATGCCGGGTTCTTCTCGAATGACGACGCGTTGTCGGCGCAGCTGGAGGCGGCGGGGACGGCGACTGGGGAGAAGCTGTGGCGGATGCCGGTGGGTGAGGGGTTCGACAAGCAGATCAAGAGCGATATTGCCGACATGAAAAATGTGGGCGGGCGGCCCGGGGGGGCGAGCACGGCGGCCGCGTTCATCCAGCGGTTTGTGAACGGCAAGCCTTGGGCGCACCTGGATGTGGCCGGGACGGTGTGGAGCGGCAAGGACGCGCCGACGATTCCTAAGGGGGCGACGGCGTTTGGCGTGCGGCTGTTGGACCGGATGGTGGCGGAGCACTACGAGGGTTGAGGCCGGGGGGGTTGAGGCTGGCGGCGGCTGGGATGGGCGATGCTTGACGTTCGCGTTGGGCGGTCGGCTCCGAACACCGCGGGGACTGCGGTGCCGGTGGTGCTGGGCGCCGTGTTGCCCGAAGCGTTGCGGGCGGCGGCGGCGGCGGATGGGTTTACCGGCGCGGCCGATACGCAGTGCAAGGTGCTGACCGGACAGGGGCGGGTGCTGCTGGTTGGGCTGGGGTCGCCGGCTGCGTTGGATGAGGAGGTGATGCGGCGGGCGGGGGCGCGGGCGGCGGCGGCGTTGATGGGGGTGGCGCATGTGGCGCTGGATGCCCATGGGCTTGCGCCGCGGGCGGCGGCGGGGTTTGCGGCGGGGGCGTGCCTGCGGGCGTGGCGGTTTGATCGGTATCATTCGCGGGTGGCGGAGGGGGCGGCGAGGCTGGTTTCGATCGATTTGCTGACGGATACGCCGGATTCGGTGGAGGCGGCGTGGCGGAGCGTGTCGGCGGGGGTGCGGGGGGCGTTGTTCGCGCGCGACCTGGTGGGCGAGCCGGGCAATGTGCTGACGCCGCAGGAATTTGCACTGCGGCTGCAGGGGTTGGCGCGGCATGGCATTGCCGTTGGGGTGCTGGCGCGCGCCGAGCTGGAGCGGCAGGGGTTGGGGGCGTTGCTGGCGGTGGGCCAGGGGTCGGTGCATCCGCCGGTGATGGCGGTGTTGCGCTGGAAGGGGCGGCTCAAGGCGGCGCCGGTGGCGTTTGTGGGCAAGGGGATCACGTTTGATACTGGCGGGATCTGCATCAAGCCGGCCGAGGGCATGGAGTTGATGCGCGGCGACATGGCGGGGGCGGCGGCGGCGGCAGGCGCGATCCTGGCGCTGGCGTTGCGCAATTCGCCGACGCCGGCGATCGCGGTGCTGCCGATCGCCGAGAATGCGACCGGGGCGGCGAGCTACCGGCCTGGCGACGTGCTGCGCAGCTTCTCGGGCAAGACGATCGAGGTGGTGGATACCGATGCCGAGGGGCGGCTGGTGCTGGCGGATGCGCTGGCCTGGACGGCGCGGCAGCACAGGCCGCGGGCGATGATCGATCTGGCGACGCTGACCGGCAGCATCGTCACCGCGCTGGGGCACCACATGGCCGGGATGTTCGACAGTGACGAAGCGCTGGCGGCGAAGGTCGCGGCGGCTGGCCGGGAGGTTGGCGAGCCCGTCTGGCGGATGCCGATTGGCGAGGGGCACCGGCGCGATCTCGACTCCGCCATCGCCGATATCCGGCATTGCCTGTCCGAGCGGATGCAGCCGGATGCCTGCCATGGGGCGGCGTTTCTGCGCGAGTTCGTGGGCGATGTGCCCTGGGTGCATCTGGATATCGCCGGGGTGGCGAACCGGGCGGCGGCGGATCCGATGCATGCAGTGGGGCCGAGCGGGTTTGGCGTGCGGCTGCTGGACCGGCTGGTGGCGTCCTGTTTCGAGAGCGGCTGAGCATGGCCGAGGTGGCGTTCTATCACCTCACCCGCAGCGGGCTGGAAGACACCCTGCCCCGGTTGTTGGGACGCACGCTGGAGGCCGGCGAGCGGGCGGTGGTGCGGGTTGGCAGCGCCGAACGGCTGGCGGCGCTGGATACGGCGCTGTGGGTCTGCCCGGAGCCGGCCTGGCTGCCGCATGGGACGGCGGATGCCGATCTGCAGCCGATCTGGCTGACCACCGCGGACGAGGCGCCGAACGGGGCGCGGTTCCTGTTCCTGGTGGACGGGGCGAAGAGCGACGGGCTCGATCGCTTCGGCCGGGTGTTCGATATCTTCGATGGCACTGACGAGACGCAGGTGGCGCAGGCGCGGGAGCGCTGGGCGGCGGCCAAGGCGGCGGGGCATGTCCTGAGCTATTGGCAGCAGACGGCGAAGGGGTGGGAGAAGAAGAGTTAGGATTCTTCTTTTTGTGAACAAAAAGAAGCAAAAAAACCTTATCCGTTTGGGTTGGGTCAGGCGATTGGCGCTGGGCTTGGAAAGCGTGGATCCCTCGCTCCGCTCGGGATGACGGATCTGGTCTTATACCAACCGCCCTA
>CAXNGD010000279.1:0-4510 GCA_964201575.1 Acetobacterales bacterium
GCGCCCTCGCTCATCCAACAGGTCCTTGATGGCCGCATACCGCGCGCGGATCGCGTTCTCGTCGATCATCCGCGAATCGTAGACACATCAAAGCCGAGCCGGAATCCTCTGCCCCTGCAAAACGCAACCCGAATCGCTTATTCGTTCGCGGCTCCTTAGCCGAAGGCGCTTATGGTTGAGGGTCCAGGGACCTCGGGTCCCTGGTGGGGTCCAGGGGCAAAGCCCCTGGCCTTGCTTCCTTCCGCCCTCAGTACGCGCCCCCCCGCGCCGCGATCGGCCACAGGCATTCCACGCGGCCTTTGCGCACGCCCACGTACCAGTCGTGTCGGTCCACCGTGGGATCGCAATGGCTCGGCACCAGCCGCAGCTTCGCCCCGATCCCCGGCCCCTTCATCTCCGCCGGGAACTCGATCTTGCCATGCTCGTCGGACGCCGAGACGAACTTCATCCCCGGCCGCTCCCAAACGCCGGGCATCCCCGACTCGATCGCGATCGCCTTGTGCCCCACATCCGTCACCGCCACCCCCGCCCGCGGCGCCGACATCACCGTGCCGAGCACGAACAGCGAATGCCGGAACTGGCTCACCGGCTGCCCGGCCTCGTCCAGGTTCTTGGCGTAGTCCACGTCCATGAAACAGTAACTGCCCGCCTGCAACTCGGTGAACACCCCCGAAGCCTCCTCGATCTCGAACGTCCCCGTCCCCGCCCCGCCCACGATCGGACAGGCCAGCCCCTGCTGCGCCAGCATCTCCACGGTCCGCCGCGTATCCGCCACCGTCACCGCAATCGCCGCACTCCGCTCCGCCGGCGTGCGAAAATGCTGCGCCCGCCCGTGATACGCCTGCAACCCGCCAAACGTCAGATGCGCATCCCCCGCGATCATCTGCGCCAGGGCCACCGCCGGCGACCCCGGCTCCACCCCGCAGCGATTCCCGCCAACATTGATCTCCACCAACACATTGAGCACCACGCCGGCATCCCGCGCCGCCGCCGAGATCGCACCGACATGCGCCGGATCATCCGCACAGATCGAAATCCGCGCCAGCCGCGCCAGCGCCGCCGCCCGCGCCAACTTTGACGCGCCGACCACCTCATTGCTGATCAGCACATCCTGCACCCCGCCCCAGACCAGCGCCTCGGCCTCGGCCACCTTCTGCACGCACTGCCCCACCGCCCCGCGCCGGATCTGCTGCAACGCCACGATCGGCGACTTATGCGTCTTGGCATGCGCCCGAAGCTTGACCTTCGTCCCCACCAGCGCCGCGGCCATCGTGTCCAGATTGTACTCGAACGCATCGAGATCGATGATCAAAGCCGGCGTATCGACCTCATCCTCACGCATACCAGGCCGAGCCGGGGGGGGCTGCATCATGTGATTCATCCTTCATTCAACCGCCGCAACTCTACCCCCCCGCCGACGGGAACGCCCAGCCCAGGTCGAAAAAGTTTTTGGTTCTTTTTTTCAAAAAAGAACTTTTTTTGAAAAAAGAAGCAAAAATTTTTATCCATTTGCATCGCGCCCATATCCCGTCGATCCTGCCCTCCCTCTGCGAAGGCCCCCCCATGGACGAAGACTTCCGCCGCGCGGCACTCGACTACCACCGCCTCCCCCGCCCAGGGAAACTCGCCATCGAGCCCACCAAGCGCATGGCCACCCAGCGCGACCTCGCCTTGGCCTATTCCCCGGGCGTCGCCGCCGCCTGCGAGGCCATCGTCGAGAACCCCGACAACGCCTGGCTCTACACCGCCCGCGCCAACCTCGTCGGCGTCATCTCGAACGGCACCGCCGTCCTCGGCCTCGGCAATATCGGGGCACTCGCCGGCGAGCCGGTCATGGAGGGCAAGGCCGTCCTGTTCAAGAAATTCGCCGGCATCGACGTCTTCGACATCGAGATCAACGAACAGGACCCCGAGCGCTTCATCCAGATCGTCGCCGCCCTCGAACCCACCTTCGGCGCCATCAACCTCGAGGACATCAAGGCCCCGGAGTGCTTCCACATCGAGGAACAGCTCCGCGCCCGCATGCAGATCCCCGTCTTCCATGACGACCAGCACGGCACCGCCATCACGGTGGCCGCCGCCATCCGCAACGGCCTCCTGCTCCAGGACAAAACCCTCGAAACCGCAAAACTCGTCACCTCCGGCGCCGGCGCCGCCGCCCTGGCCTGCGTCGACCTCCTCGTCGCCATGGGCCTCAAGCCGGAAAACGTCACCCTCACCGACATCGAAGGCGTCGTCCACGCCGAGCGCGCAAACCTCTCCGACCGCATGCGCCCCTACGCCCGCCAAACCACCGCCCGCACCCTCGAAGACGTCCTCGAAGGGGCGGACATTTTCATGGGCCTCTCCGCCCCGCGCGTGCTCAAGCCGGAATGGCTGCACAAGCTCGCCGCCCGCCCCCTGATCCTGGCGCTCGCCAACCCCGAGCCCGAAATCCTCCCCGAAGCCGTCCGCCACGCCCGCCCAGACGCCATCGTCGCCACCGGCCGCTCGGACTACCCGAACCAGGTCAACAACGTCCTCTGCTTCCCCTTCATCTTCCGCGGCGCGCTCGATGTCGGCGCCACCACCATCAACGCCGAGATGAAACAGGCCGCCGTCGAAGCCATCGCCGAACTCGCCCGCGCCGAAGCCAGCGAGGTAGTGGCCGCCGCCTACGGCGGGGCGGCGCCAGTCTTCGGCCACGACTACATCATCCCCAAACCCTTCGACCCCCGCCTCATCCTGCAAATCGCCCCCGCGGTCGCCCGCGCCGCCATCGCCTCCGGCGTCGCCCGCCGCCCGATCACCGACTTCGCCGCCTACAACGCCGAACTCGAACGCTTCGTCTTCCGCTCCGGCCAGCTCATGCGCCCGGTCTTCGAAGCCGCCAAAGCCCACCCGGCCCGCATCGTCTACGCCGAAGGCGAGGACGAACGCACCCTGCGCGCCGTGCAAACGCTGCTCGATGACGGCATCGCCGAACCCATCCTGATCGGCCGCCGCAGCGTCATCGCAGCCCGCATCGCCGAACTCGGCCTGCGCATGAACCTCGGCGACTCCGTCCAGGTCCTCGACCCCGCCCAGGACCACGAAACCTTCGCCCCGCTCCTGGCCGAATACCAGCGCCTGGTCGGCCGCCGCGGCGCCCCCCCGGACGCCGCCGCCCGCCGCCTGCGCAGCCGCGCCACGGTGGCCGCCGCCATGCTCCTCCAGTCCGGCCTCGCCGACGCCGCCATCTGCGGCGGCTCCGGCGACTGGTGGCGCCACATGCAATACATCATCCCCATCATCCCCCGCCGCCCGCAAGCCAGCCGCTTCTACGCCCTCTCCTGCCTCATCCTCCCCGCCGGCGCCCTGTTCATCGCCGACACCCACGTCCTGACCGACCCCACCGCCGAACAAATCGCCGAAATGACCCAGCTCGCCGCCGAAACCGTCCGCAGCTTCGGCATAACCCCCAAAGCCGCCCTGCTCTCGCACTCCAGCTTCGGCGGCTCCAACGCCCCCTCCGCCCGCAAAATGCGCGACGCCCTCGCCCTCCTGCGCACCCGCGCCCCCGATCTCGAAGTCGACGGCGAAATGCACGCCGACGCCGCCCTGGTCGAAGCCATCCGAAACCGCGCCGTCCCCGACAGCCGCCTCTCCGGCACCGCCAACCTGCTCATCATGCCCGGCCTGGACGCCGCCAATATCGCCTTCAACCTGCTCAAAGCCGCCGCCGACGCGCTCCCCGTCGGCCCCCTGCTGCTCGGCATGTCCAAACCCATCCACGTCCTCGTCCCCAGCGTTACCGCCCGCGGCATCGTCGATATCTCCGCCATCGCGGCGATCGAGGCGCAGGCAATCAGAAGCAAGTAAGAAACTTCTTTTTGTGAGCAAAAAGAAGCAAAAAAACTTTATCCGTAAGGAATGCTCCCTCTTCCCTTGGGGGAGAGGGTCGGGGTGGGGGGTAAGCCCCAAGCTCCATCCCCGTCAGGACACCCCATCGTCATCCCAAACAAGGCACCACACCCCCACCAACCCAAAAAATCAATTTGCCCCACCCCATCGGATAAAGTTTTTTTGCTTCTTTTTGTTCACAAAAAGAAGACTCCTCCCTATAACTCCCCCCCATGATCGCCCTCCTCCTAGGCCTAGCCTCCCTCCTGACCCTGCTCGCCGTCCTGGGCATGTTCAGCCGCGCCAAGGTCGCCACCGCCAAATCCGCCCTCATCTGGGCCGGCGCCATCGGCGGCATCCTGCTCGCAGCACTGCTCTTCTTCACCGGCCGCGGCGCCATCGCCCTCTCCGCCCTGATCTTCCTCGGCCCGATGATCTGGTCCTGGATCGCCCAGAAGCGCATGCCCCCGCCCCCCGGTGCCGCCCGCTTCTGGCCCCCCCCGCCCCAGCCACGCGGCGGCATGACCGCCGCCGAGGCGCTCGACATCCTCGGCCTGCGCCCCGGCGCCAGCCACGCCGACATCCGAGCCGCCCATCGCCGCCTGATGCAATCCGCCCATCCCGACCGCGGCGGCTCCGACTGGCTCGC
>CAXNGD010000280.1:0-4505 GCA_964201575.1 Acetobacterales bacterium
CCGATCTCATCCGAACCCGCACGCGAGCCGCTTGACCCACACTGCCCGGGGTTTTGCCCCGGCTACCCAGGGGCTTGGCCCCTGGCGGGTCTGGGCAGAGCCCAGTCTTCGCTGGCCTCATCGGTCACTTGTTTCGGGGACTGGTATAACCCAATGGCCGAAGCGCGCGACCGCGGATCAGCCCTTGGCGGGCGTCGTGGTCTCGGCCCCGGCACGGCGCTGCCGGCGGGTTTTGCTGGCCGTGGCGGTGCTGCCGCGACGCGGGCGCCCGGCGCGACGGGCGGTCGCCGCCTCGGCCGTGGTGGCGGCGGCGAGCGGCAGAACCAGCCCCAGGGCGGCAAAGAAACTGCGACGAGAGAACATGGGCGCAACTCCGAGCGAGACCGCGCCCCGCCAGTCACAGCAAGCCCAGCGCCTCCAGCTCACGCCGCAACGCCGGCGGCAGCGCAGCACTTCCCTCACCGCCCTGCCCGGCCACCAGATCGGCCGGTGCCGCCGCCGGGTCGAGGTAGCGCCACCCCTGGAACGCCTTGGTCGGCCGCCCCGCCACTGCCACCAGCTCGGGGTCGAACACCAGCGCCGCGCATTTCGTACCGTCGTTGTAGAATTCTTCCTTAATCGCAACAACACGCTGCCGCACCACCATCGCCCCGGCAATCACCCAGTAGAGCGACCCGCCATCAACCACCTCGTCAGCACGGCGCGGAAAGCTGCGCGTCAGGTGGCGCAAAATCTCCCCGCGCGCCCGCCGCTCCTGCTGAAGCTGGCGAAGCTGCGCCACATCGCTGATCCCAACACAGAGTTTCGTCATATGCAGCATCAGACGGCCAGCACCATCGCCGCGCTCAAGACCGCACCGGGCTGCCAACCAGACGGCCATAGATCCATTTGAGCACCGGCTTCACCCCAAGCTTCTCCAATCTGTCGCGCATCCACGGTAGGATGACGTAGTTCCACTCCGCCGCCCAGAGATAGCCGAACGTCCCGGCCGGGTTGCGCCGGAAACAGCGCCGCAGGAAGCGCCGGTACTGCGCACGATTGGACACCTTCGCATAGCCACCGTGACCGCCACGAGACGACCAGACCGACTTCGGCCCGCGAGGTCGGATGGACACGCCGGAACACCATAGTGACTCTGCCGCGCGCACAACAATCCAGCGGCACCAGCCATGCCGCGCCCGCACACAAACCGCCCCACCGTCAGCACCCAACACCGACGAACCGTCATCTGGCACCGCCTGCGCCGCTGGGCTAACTTCGCCGCGTCGTGGTTCCAGGAGTCGCCGATGCCTGCCATCTCGGATCGTGCCGTCCAGCTATCCGTCGCACAAACTGCGCCGGACCGCCGCGGGATCGGCGGGGCACGCGGCCGATGAACGCCCCCGTCGTCCCGTCCAGCGCTGCCACACGGCCCGCCACCCCGCTGCTCGATCGCGTCCGCATCCCCGCCGACCTGCGCAATTTCGCCCCGGCCCAACTGCGCCAACTCGCCGACGAACTCCGCGCCGAGACCATCGACGCCGTCTCCACCACCGGCGGCCATCTCGGCGCCTCGCTCGGCGTGGTCGAACTGACGGTCGCCATCCACGCCATTTTCGATACGCCAGCAGACCGGCTGATCTGGGATGTCGGCCACCAGTGCTACCCGCACAAGATCCTCACTGGCCGGCGCGACCGCATCCGCACCCTGCGCCAGGGCGGCGGCCTCTCCGGCTTCACCCGCCGCTCGGAGAGCGAATACGACCCGTTCGGCGCCGCCCATTCCTCCACCTCGATCTCCGCCGGCCTCGGCATGGCCGTCGCCCGCGACCTCAAGAACGCCATCCCCGGCGCCGCACAGGACGACCGCCATGTCGTCGCCGTGATCGGCGACGGCGCGATGAGTGCGGGCATGGCGTACGAGGCGATGAACAATGCCGGCCACCTGCGCTCGCGCCTGGTGGTGATCCTCAACGACAACGACATGTCCATCGCCCCCCCGGTCGGCGCGATGAGCGCCTATCTCTCCCGCCTGCTGTCCTCGCAAAGTTTTCTCTCGTTGCGCGAACTGGCCGCCCGCATGGCCCGCCGCTTCCCCAAGACCCTGGAACGCACCGCCCGCCGCGCCGAGGAATACGCCCGCGGCATCCTCACCGGCGGCACCCTGTTCGAAGAGCTGGGCTTCTACTATGTCGGCCCGATCGACGGCCACAACCTCGACCACCTCCTGCCGATCCTGCGCAACGTCCGCGAAGCCGACGACACCGGCCCGATCCTGCTGCACGTCATCACCAACAAGGGCCGCGGCTACGCACCGGCCGAAGCCAGCGCCGACAAGCTGCACGCCGTCAGCAAGTTCAATGTGCTCACCGGCGAACAGGCCAAGCCCCCGCAGGGCCCGCCCACCTATACCCGCGTCTTCGCTGACACCCTGATCGCCGAGGCGGACGCCGACCCCACCATCGTCGCCGTCACCGCCGCCATGCCCTCCGGCACCGGCCTGGACCGCTTCGCCACCGCCCACCCCACCCGCTGCTTCGATGTCGGCATCGCCGAACAGCACGCGGTGACCTTCGCCGCCGGCATGGCCACCGAGGGCCTCAAGCCCTTCGTCGCCATCTACTCAACCTTCCTGCAGCGCGCCTATGACCAGGTGGTGCACGACGTCGCCATCCAGTCCCTGCCGGTCCGCTTCGCCATCGACCGCGCGGGCCTTGTCGGCAATGACGGCGCCACCCATGCCGGCAGCTTCGACATCGCCTATCTCGGCTGCCTGCCCGGCATGGTCCTCATGGCGCCGGCCGACGAACTGGAACTCGCCCACGCCGTCGCCACCCTGGCCGCCATCGACGACCGCCCCAGCGCCGTCCGCTTCCCCCGCGGCGACAGCACCGGCCTAGTCGACTTGCCCAAGCGCGGCACCGCGCTGCCTCTCGGCCGCGGCCGCATCCTCCGCCAGGGCTCCCGCGTCGCCCTGCTCTCCCTCGGCCCCCGCCTGGCCGACGCGCTGAAAGCCGCCGAAGAACTGGAATCCCTCGGCATCTCCACCACCGTCGCCGATGCCCGCTTCGCCAAGCCGCTCGACGAAAACCTGCTCGAACAACTCGCCCGCCACCACGAAGTGCTGGTCACCATCGAAGAAGGCAGCACCGGCGGCTTCGCGGCCCTCGCCCTGCACCACCTGGCCTGCAAGGGCCTGCTCGACGGCCGCCTCAAGATTCGCCCGATGACCCTCCCAGACATCTTCATCGACCACGACTCCCCCGCCAAACAAATGATCGAAGCCGCCCTCACCGCCAAAGACATCGCCGCCACAGCCCGCACTGCATTGGGATGAGCCCGGCCCAAACGGATAGAAGTTTTTTGTTTCTTTTTTTCAAAAAAGAAAGCGCTTCTTTTTGAAAAAAGAAGCAAAAACTTTTTATCCACTGCGCCGATGAAGCAACGTGCCGATCTCGCCCTGGTTGAACGCGGCCTTGTTGAGTCGCGGGCGCGGGCACAGGCGCTGATCCTGGCCGGCAAGGTGTTCTCCGGCACGCTGCGCATCGCCAAGGCCGGCCAGCCCGTCAGCGCCGAAACCCCACTCGAAGTCCGTGGCCAGGATCACCCCTGGGTCTCCCGCGGCGGCGTCAAGCTCGCCCACGGCCTCGCCGAATTCGCCTTCTCGCCCCACGGCCTGGTCTGCCTCGATATCGGCGCCTCTACCGGCGGCTTCACCGACGTCCTGCTCACCCACGGCGCCCTGCGCGTTCACGCCGTCGACGTCGGCCACGGCCAGCTCGCCTGGAAAATCCGCAGCGACCCCCGCGTCATCGTCCACGAACGCACCAACGCCCGAAACCTCACCGCCGGGACCATCGGCGAACCCGCCGAAGCCCTGGTCTGCGACGCCAGCTTCATCGGCCTGCGCACCGTCCTGCCCGCCGCCATCGCCCTCTGCGCCCCCGGCGCCTGGGCAGTCGCCCTGATCAAGCCGCAATTCGAAGCCAGCCCCAGCGAAGTCGGCAGCAAAGGCGTGGTGCGCGACCCCGCCATCCACACCCGCGTCTGCACCGAAATCCGCGATTGGTGGAGCACCCTCCCCGGCTGGTCCGTGCTCGGCATCGCCGAAAGCCCGATCACCGGCCCCGAAGGCAACCACGAATTCCTTATCGCGGCGCGTCTGGCGGCATAGCCAGCTGCGCCACCTGCCGCACTTCGGCCAGCAACGCCCAAACCCGCCCGGGCTCCAGCCGCACGTCGGGATCGTTCAACAGCCGGTCAAGCTCGTCCATCTTGTCGGTGAAATCGGCGTGCGTCACAGCCCAGGGCTCCAGAGGATCAAGCGGCTTCGATGACCACATTTGGCCCCGGGATCATGGCAGCCCGATGGCGAAATCGTAGCCGGGGCAAAACCCCGGGCAGTGTGGGTCAAGCGGCTCGCGTGCGGGTTCGGATGAGATCGGGAAGGCCCGGGATGGCGGGCGCTTTGATCCCTCCGATGCGGTCTGCGAGGTAGTCCCAGAAGGAGACCCCGAGCTTTGCGC
>CAXNGD010000281.1:0-4490 GCA_964201575.1 Acetobacterales bacterium
GCCGCAATTCTTCTACACCACCGCCCCGCTGCCATGCCCCTACGTGGCCGGCCGGACCGAGCGCAAGATCGTCACCGAGATCACCGGCGCCGAGTCGAACACCCTGCACGACAAGCTCTCCCGCGCCGGCTTCCGCCGCAGCCACAACATCGCCTACGCCCCGGTCTGCCCCGCCTGCTCCGCCTGCATCCCCATCCGCATTCCGGTCGCAAGCTTCCTGCCGAACCGCACCCTGCGCAAAATCGCCACCGCCAACGCAGCCGTCCAGGGCATCGTCGCCCCCGCCCGCGCCAGCGCCGAACAGTTCCAGGTCTTCCAGCGCTATCAGCAGGCCCGCCACGGCGAAGGCGACATGGCCACGATGAGCTTTTATGACTACCGCGCCATGGTCGAGGACACTCCGATCGAAACCTGGCTGGTCGAATTCCGCGACCCCGACGATCGCCTCTTCGGCGCCTGCCTCACCGACCGCCTCGGCGACGGCCTCTCGGCGGTCTATTCCTATTTCGCCCCCGGCCTGGAAAAGCGCTCGGTCGGCACCTTCACCATCCTGTGGCTGATCGAACGTGCCCGCGCCCTCGGCCTGCCCTATGTCTATCTCGGCTACTGGGTCCCCGAGAGCCGCAAGATGGCCTACAAGGCGCGCTTCCGCCCCTGTGAGATCCTCGCCGGCGGCCAGTGGCGCACCCTGACCGAAACCGACATCACCCGCGGCGAGGCCATCGCCCGCACCCTGGTCAACACCAGCACGCCGTGATCACTGGCGCGGTAAGGCGCTTCAGCCGCGCCCCTCGAACGGCATCTTGGTCGCCTTGATCACCACGAACAGCGCGTTGGCGTCGGGGTCCAGCTCGGCCATGTAGAGGATGGTCTTGCCGACATTATCCGCCCCCATCGTCGGCTCCACCCGCGTGGTGCCGTCCGGCTGCGGCACGCCCTTGGCCATGCGCGCGGTCATCGGGGTCGCGGCATTGCCGATATCGATCTGGCCACAGGCGATGTCGAAATTCCGCCCGTCCAGCGCGATCGCCTTGGTCAGGCCGGTGATCGCATGCTTGGTCGAGGTATAGGCCGCCGAGCCCGGCCGTGGCGTATGCGCGGAGATCGAGCCGTTGTTGATGATCCGCCCGCCCTGTGGCGACTGGTCGCGCATCATCTGGAAGGCGCGGTTGGCGATCAGGAAGCAGCCATTCAGGTTCACCGCCACCACCTGGGTCCACTGCTCCCAGGTGAAGTCGCCGAAATTGGTGCTCGGCACATTGCCGCCGGCATTGTTGAACACGACATCCAGCCGCCCATACTTCGCCTTGATCGCGGCGAACAGCGCATCCACCTGCTCCGGCTGGGTCACGTCGGTCGAAACGCACAGGGTGCGCGCCCCCTGGGTGCCCGCCAGGCTCGCCGTCTCGGCCAGCGCATCCGCGCGCCGTCCCGCGAGCAACACCTCATACCCCGCACCCAGCAATGCCAGCGTGGCCGAACGACCCACGCCGCTGCCAGCCCCGGTCACCAATGCTATCTTGCTCATCTCAGGTCTCCCCCGTTTCGATGCCAATAACTCTGCCACGCCACCAACTCTGCCACGCCGGTTGACGCCTGTCGCGTTTCGCGCTGCCCTCGCGGTCGAAGCACCGGGAGCAGCAGATATGAGAGCAACGCGCACCAGCGGCCGGGCGCGCCAGGCGGAGCATGGCTGAGCCACCACAAGGCTTGCCGCGCCACCGCCTCATGGTGCCGCTGGTGGTCGCCTTCGCGTTCTTCCTGGAGGGGCTCGATTCCACCATCATCGCCACCGCCATCCCCGCCATGGCCGAAGGGCTGGGCGAGACACCGCTGCGGCTCAACCTGGCGCTGACCGCCTATCTGCTGTCCGCCGCGGTGTTCATCCCGGTCTCCGGCTGGGTCGCGGACCGCTTCGGCATGCGCCGGACCTTCACCGCCGCACTCGGCATCTTCGCCCTGGGCTCGATGGCCAGCGGCCTGGCGCCCGACCTGGTCTCGCTGGTGGCCGCCCGGGCGGTACAAGGCTTCGGCGGCGCCCTGATGGCACCGGTCGGTCGGCTGATCCTGCTGCGCTCCTTCCCGCGCAGCGAGTTCGCAACGGCGATCAGCTACATGAATATTCCGTCCGTGATCGGGCCGACGATGGGGCCGCTGATCGGCGGGCTGATTGCCGGACATGCATCGTGGCGCTGGATCTTCTTCGTCGGCGTACCGTTCTGCCTGCTCGGCATGGTGCTGGCCTGGCGCCATATGAAGGACGAGGCGCCAGCGTCGCCGGTCCGCTTCGACCTGCCGGGCTTTGCCATGGTCGGGGTGGCGATGCTCGCCCTGCAGACCGGATTGTTCGGGCTCGGGCGCGGGTTCCTGCCGGTGTGGGTGGATATCGGATTGCTGCTGGCCGCGAGCCTGCTGATCACCGCCTATGTGCGCTGGAGCCTGGCGCGGCCGAACGCCGCCTTGGACTTCCGCCAGATGCGGGTGCGGACGTTCCGCGTGGCGTTGCTGTGGGGCGGCATCACCCGGGTGGGGATGAACGCCGTGCCGTTCCTGTTGCCGCTGATGCTGCAACTGGGTTTCGGCATGTCACCGGTGCTGTCGGGGTCGCTGACCTTCGTGATGTCGCTCGGCACCATCATGGCGCGCACCATCGCGGTGAAGATGCTGCGGGCGATGGGGTTCGACCGGCTGCTGCTGATGAGCACGCTGCTCTCGGCCGCGGCAACGGCAGGGTTCGCGCTGCTGGACCAAGCGACGCCGCACCTGGCGATCGCCTTCTGGGTGCTGGTGTTCGGCATGGTGCGCAACATCCAGTTCAACACGTTGCAGACCCTGACCTATAGCGACATGCCGAGCGAGGGGCTGAGCAAGGCGACCAGCCTGGGCGGGGGCATCCAGCAATTGACGATGGGGGTCGGCGTGTCGGTCGGCGCCAGCCTCCTGGCGATCGTGGCCGGCTCGGAAAGCGTGTTGCCGGCGGAGGATTTCCGCACCGTGTTCCTGATCGCCGCGGTGATCCCGCTGCTGGGCCTGCCGGGTATCCGCAGCTTGCAGCCACAGGATGGCGCCACCGTCAGCGGGCATCAGCGCGGGTGACTACATCATGCCCCCGAGGATCTCGGCGACCTGGGCGTCGGTGAGGCTGGTGTCGAAAATCTCGCGGTAGAAGCGGCGGGTTTCGGCGGCAAGGTCGATGCCGGCCATGCCGGCCGGGTGGAACCGGCTGGCGGCCCAGAGCACCGTCAGCGGCTGTTCGGCGGTGCGGTTGGACCAGGTATGGGCGCCCACGGGAACCACCAGCACACGGCCGGCGCGCACCGCCTTGAGCGAGGCGAGCACCTTGTTGCTGTTCAACTGGGCGATATCGCGAGGGTCGCCCACGATGAGGATGTCGGGGTCCCTCAGCACCACCTGTTCCAGGGTGAAGCTGCGGCTTTCGGCGGTGCGGCCATCGTCGCTGACGCTGATGCCGCCGGCGGCCGGGATCCACCATTCGGCGATCAGCCTGGGCTGGGTCAGGGTGTCCGGCTGGAGGTAGAGCACGCGCGGCCGGTCAACACCCTGCACCGCGACGGCGACCCGGGCGATGCTGCGGTCGAACCAGGCGGTATAGGCGCGGGCGCGCTCGGGCCTGGCGAAGACCTGGCCGAGCACATCCATGCAGGCCTTCACATCGTCCGGCTTGCGCCAGGCGAGGAAGACGGTGGGGATCCCGCGGCCGGCCAGCAACTCCACGCTTTCGCGATGCATGGTCAGCACGACGTCCGGGCGGGCCAGCAGGATGGCTTCGACATTGGGCTCGCGGGTGGGCAGCTGCATGGTGGGCATTCCGGCCAGCTGCGGCGCGAAGACGGACTGGAACTTCCAGTGCGGACGGGCGAAATCGGCCAAGCCGTTGACCAGGGTGCCGCCCGCGCCCATGGCATAGACGAAGCTGTTGAGCACCGGCAGGGAGCCAAGGGTCACGACGCGGGCGATCCGGGCCGGCAAGGCGATCTGGCGGCGGGCCATGTCGGTGACGGTTCGCGATTGGGCAGCGGCCGGGGTGGCGGCCAGGGTGGTAGCCAGGATGGCGCGGCGGGTCAGCATGGCATGATCGGGACGCAGCGCGTTTGGCCCTGGGCGCGGCCCGAGGGGACCCGCAGCACGTCGATCGGGGTGCCGTACAGCGATTCCAGGGCCGGGGCGGTCAGCAGGGCGGCGGGCGGGGCGGGGCCGAGGAGGCTGGCGTCCTTGAGCATCGCGGCCTCGCCGCCGAGCAGGAAGGCGTGGTCCGGCAGATGGGTGGTCAGCAGGATGGCATAGCCGTCCGCGGCGAGGCTGCGCAGGATCGCGATGATGTGCATCTGGCGGGCGAGGTCGAGGCTGGCGCAGGGTTCGTCCAGGATCAGGACCGGCGAGGCCTGGGCCAGGGCGCGGGCGATCAGGACGAGCTGGCGTTCGCCGCCCGAGAGTTCGTCGAACGGGCGTTCGGCGAGGTCGGCGATGGC